>NZ_JBAKAS010000010.1:0-148407 GCF_038155025.1 Marinomonas sp. TI.3.20
CCCTGGGATTTCACATCCGACTTAACAAACCACCTACGCGCGCTTTACGCCCAGTAATTCCGATTAACGCTTGCACCCTCTGTATTACCGCGGCTGCTGGCACAGAGTTAGCCGGTGCTTCTTCTGGGGCTAACGTCAAGATGATAACGTATTAAGCTATCACCCTTCCTCACCCCTGAAAGTGCTTTACAACCCTAAGGCCTTCTTCACACACGCGGCATGGCTGGATCAGGCTTGCGCCCATTGTCCAATATTCCCCACTGCTGCCTCCCGTAGGAGTCTGGGCCGTGTCTCAGTCCCAGTGTGACTGGTCATCCTCTCAGACCAGTTAAAGATCGTCGCCTTGGTAGGCCTTTACCCTACCAACTAGCTAATCTTACGCAGGCTCATCTAATAGCGAAAGGTCCGAAGATCCCCTCCTTTCCCCCGTAGGGCGTATGCGGTATTAGCATGCGTTTCCACATGTTGTCCCCCACTACTAGGCAGATTCCTACGCGTTACTCACCCGTCCGCCGCTCGACGCCTGATAGCAAGCTATCATCGTTTCCGCTCGACTTGCATGTGTTAAGCCTGCCGCCAGCGTTCAATCTGAGCCATGATCAAACTCTTCAGTTAAAAAGCTTGCTCACTCAAATCGTTACACTAACAAATAACTTAATTAACTTGTCACCCTAAGACAACAAATCAACATAAAGCGAATTGTTTGTAGACTCTCGTAAGACTTCAATTTTTTTGATCAACTACCTTCCGGTAAACCGAACGGCGATGATCTTCTGAAGACTCCAGCGAGCGCCCACACAAATTATCTGATTATCTATTTTAAAGAGCGTGCTGACCGTGTTGGCTTACTTAGTAAGCTAGACATCGTCTTCGTTGTTGTGAAGCGTTGTCCGTGTCAGCGAGGGCGTATATTAAGGATCTACAGATTTAGTGCAACCCTTTTTGAACGTTTATTTGGATTAATTTCTAAAAAATACCATTCTGATTAAACAACCATCAAATACGTGCTTTTTTGTATAAAAACCAATCAGAATATCGGTTTTCATCTCTAACTTATCGCTATCACCACATCACACCCTACGATGACTTATGAAAATAGCCTAACCAATCTAACGGCTGCACCTTCACCTATCTCTAATACCTACTTCTTAACACTGCACACTTTACTTATATAGTGAGAAGACATGCCAAGTAGCCCTTAGCTTTGATTACAATACTCCCTTAACAAACGATGCGTTGGTAATGAGAGACATTGGTAATGATAAAACGAAGGTCATGAGCTGATGAAGGTTATTCTTCTAGAAGAACAAGTCATCGTGCAGCACAAGTTTTGAGTGGGAGTATTACGAGAAACAAGGAAAGGACGACATTGACCAGAGGTTCACTTCAAATAATCATTTGAAGTGAACCTCTGGTCAACATTACAACGAACAGTATCAATATATTAAGACTATTTTATTGAAGGCTACTTTATATAAAATCACCTAATCTAACTATATAGCCTCAGCGTCGATCAATCCGACACTTAGCCCCTTACGCTTTTCGTTCAGGGCGACCTTCTTCTTGCCAGAAGGTGTGATATTTTTGACCTGGCTCATCATCAACACGAGCATAAGTATGAGCACCGAAGTAATCACGCTGAGCTTGTAGCAGGTTTGCTGGTAACACTTCTGAACGATAGCCATCAAAATAAGCTAACGCAGAGAAAATAGAAGGCGCTGGAATGCCAGACTGAGCCGCAAGCACAACGGTTTTACGCAACCCTGCTTGTTTTTCTGCCATAGAATGAGAGAAGTAATTACTAAGGAGTAAATTCTCAAGCTCTGGATTTTCTATAAAAGCATCTGCGATTTTCTGCAAGAAAGAAGCGCGAATAATACAACCACCACGCCAAATTTTAGCAATGTCTGTAAAGTTAAACTTCCAGTTATACTCTTTCTCTGCCGCTCGCATCAACTGAAAACCCTGAGAATAAGCGCAAATCTTAGCGCAATAAAGCGCTTCTTCTATCGCCTTTTCAACAACCTCAGCTTCAATCTCACCGCTTTCAACATCTGCCGTTAAAATACCAGCTGCGTGTTCACGCTCCGCTGTTAACGTACTTAATGCTCGAGCATAAACAGACTCACTAATAATACCGGCAGGTACACCCATCTGCGTTGCACTGATAGACGTCCAACGACCTGTGCCTTTCTGCCCAGCACTATCAAGAATCATATCAACCAATGGCGCACCGGTCTTATGGTCGTATTGCTGAAGAATATCCGCGGTAATCTCAACCAAGTAACTGTTAAGAACGCCCTCATTCCATTTTTCAAACAACTTACCAATCTCTGCAGGCTCGTAACCTAACAGTGACCGCAGTAAATGATAGGCTTCACAAATAAGCTGCATGTCTGCGTATTCGATACCGTTGTGCACCATCTTAACGTAGTGCCCAGCACCATTTGGCCCAAGATAAGCAGTACAAGGCTCACCTTCCGTTACTGGCTTGCCTGGTATATCACTAACAATCGGCTTGCCGTCTGCGTCCACTTTAGCCGCGACCGCTTCCCACATTGGTTGTAGATATTTCCAAGAGTCTGCATCACCGCCGGGCATTAAAGAAGGACCGAATCGTGCACCAACTTCACCACCAGATACTGCGGTACCGAAGAATTTAAGACGATCTTTGTATTCCGATTCGCGACGAATAGTATCTGTCCATTGGCTATTACCACAATCAACGACAATATCATCAGGCTCTAGGCCTGCTTTAATTAAGTTATCGCAAACTATATCAACGGGCTTACCAGCAGGAACCAAAACAACAATAACCCTAGGTTTAACTAGGTTATTTAATAGCTCTTCCATACTAGAACTGCCAACGATGCGGGCTTCACTTTGTGAGTCTAGACGCTCACGTTCCTCAGTTTCAAGAACGTCTTTAATTTTTTCGGCGTCAAGATCAAAACCTGCAACACGGTACCCATGATCGGCAAAATTTAGGGCCAGATTTTTACCCATTACACCTAAGCCGACAAACCCAATATTGCAGTTCTGATTCGTTTTTAACATAAGTTCGATTAACCTTTAGAAAGAGGGGGAATTCGAGGAATAATCTTACCATGAAGATTGCCAATTCAGGGAAAACTAAAACAAGAAAAATGCAATTAATTATGAATTTATTGCGGGTTTTGTAGGAGATTTCTACACTTTAATATTCATATCGCAAATCAAAGAACATTTATTGATAAAAACATATAACTATATTCTCAGTAAGAATATTTCTCTTTAGAAAAATATCAACAGAATAGAAAGAAAATAACAAAAAATATTGCACTATGAATCCAAAAACACGCTAAGGGTGATTTTAAATAGCCGAAAAATAACAATTTATACTTTAAAAACAACAAGTTAACTGACATTATTAAGTTACAAAAAAGTAATTAAATAACATATCACCATAAGAATATTTTTTCTTAGATTGTTTTGTTACTATCGATTTCAGCCCAATTCCCCCATAAAAATAATAATAAAAATTAGACCACATTTTATAAATCTGAGGATTTTACGACATGCGTTCTGCATCTAAAGTAACAGCAATTCATTCAAATTTGACAACACCAAAACTCGTTGAGAAAGCGCTAGAAAATGGCGAAGGCGTTCTTGCCGATAACGGCGCACTGGTTGTCGAAACGGGCGCTCGTAGTGGCCGCTCACCGATGGACCGCTTCATCGTAGAAGAAGCATCGAGTAAAGACAGCATCCATTGGGGGCCAGTTAACCGCCCTTTCCCCGAAGCTAAATTCGCGCCTTTATGGGATCGTGTCGAAGCTTATTTGAATGAAAAAGAATCCTTTGTCTCAAATATTCATGTTGGAGCAGGTGACGAGTACTATTTACCCGTTATCATGCGCACCGAAACAGCATGGCACCAATTATTTGGTCGCAACTTATTTATTCGCCCTGAAACATACAACCCAACATCAAAAAGCGAGTGGCAAATTATTAACGCTCCTGAGTTCGTTTGTGAACCGGAACGTGATGGCACTCACTCTGAAAGCTGCGTCATTCTAAACTTTGCTGAACGTAAAGTACTTATCGCTGGCATGCGTTACGCCGGTGAAATGAAAAAAGCCATGTTCTCAGTGCAAAACTACTTATTACCTGCTCACGATGTATTGCCAATGCACTGTGCAGCCAACGTAGGACCAGATGAAGATGTCTCCTTATTCTTCGGCCTATCAGGTACTGGTAAAACAACCCTATCTGCAGATCCAGAACGTTTCTTGATTGGTGATGATGAGCACGGCTGGGGCAAAGACACTGTGTTTAACATTGAGGGTGGCTGTTACGCAAAAACAATCGACCTATCCCAGAAAAATGAACCTATCATTTGGGATGCCATTAAATTCGGCACCATTGTAGAAAACGTTGTATTAGATCCAGAAACTCGCATTGCAGATTACGCTGATACATCATTATCGCAAAACGGCCGCGCTGGCTACCCACGTGAGCACATTGAAAAACGTGCTGCTGGAAACCGTGCCGGCGAGCCAAACGCTATCATCTTCCTAACCTGTGATTTGACGGGCGTTTTACCTCCTGTTTCTGTTCTGTCTAAAGAAGCGGCAGCGTACCACTTTCTAAGTGGCTATACAGCGCTAGTAGGTTCTACTGAAGTCGGCGCAGGAACTGGCATTAAATCTACCTTCTCTACTTGTTTCGGCGCGCCTTTCTTCCCTCGCTCTGCAGACGTTTACGCAGATCTATTGATTAAGCGTATCGACGAATTCGGCAGCAAAGTTTACCTAGTAAACACTGGCTGGACTGGTGGAGCACATGGCAAAGGCGGCAAACGTTTCAGCATTCCAACGACTCGTGCGGTTATTGCTGCGATTCAATCTGGCGCACTTATTGATGCGAAAACAGAGCACCTAGACGATGTAAACCTAGATGTACCCATTCAGGTTCCTGGCGTAGATAGCGTGTTGTTGAATCCTCGCAACACTTGGTCTGACCAAGGCGCATACGAAGATCAAGCGAAAAAACTTATTGCTCAGTTCGTTGAGAACTTCAAAAAGTTTGATAGTGTTTCTGACGCCATTGCGAAAGCAGGCCCAGCGCTTTAATTACTCGTTTCCAAAAAATACGCCCCCCGTATTTACCTTAACCCAGTGTATTTTTACACTGGTTTTTTTTATGCTTAGTTGCCATACCTTCCACAGAAAAATACCCTTTTCAAGATGGAACACAGATGCACAAAAAAGGCCTCTCTTCTTGCCGAAGAGAGGCCTTTCAAAATTACGCTCTAACTAAACGTTTAGCCTAACCATTTTCTTGCGTTTTGGAACAAGCGCAACCATGGTGCTTGCTCTTGCCATTCGCTTGGGTGCCAGCTGTGTTGGACCGTACGATAAACACGCTCTGGATGAGGCATCATAATAGTCACACGACCATCTTCTGATGTTAATCCAGTCACACCGTCTGCTGAACCATTCGGGTTGAATGGGTAGCGTTCAGTTGCCTGACCGTAGTTATCAACATAACGCAATGCAATTTGCGAAGAAGACGCTAACGCGGCCATATCTTGATCGTCACGATATTCAGTTTGACCTTCACCGTGAGCTACTGCGATTGGCATACGCGAACCTTCCATACCCGCCAACAAGATAGAATTCGATTTCTGAACTTCTACCTGTACAAAGCGCGCTTCGAACTGAGCCGATTGGTTACGAACAAATTTCGGCCAATGACCAGCACCAGGAATTAACTCATAAAGGTTAGATAACATCTGACAACCGTTACACACACCTAACGAGAAGGTATCTGGACGCTTGAAGAAGGCTTCAAACTGCTCGCGCGCAACTGGGTTAAAGAGAATAGACTTCGCCCAACCTTCACCCGCGCCTAGTACATCCCCGTAAGAGAATCCACCACAAGCAACCAAACCACTAAACTCATCAAGCGTTGTACGACCCGATAAGATATCGCTCATATGAACGTCGATCGGAGTGAAGCCGGCCTTATGAAAAGCCGCCGCCATTTCAACTTGACCATTCACACCTTGCTCACGCAATACGGCGATCTTAGGTTTCACACCAGACGCAACAAAGGCTGCGACTATGTCTTCATTTTGATCAAAACTTACGTTAGCAGACAACCCTGGATCGTTAGCATCCAACAAGTTATCAAACTCTTGTTGTGCAGACTCTGGATTATCACGCAACGCCTGAATGCGGTAACTGGTTTCAGACCAAACACGCTGCCAGTTGATGCGAGTTTCTTCAAGCACGGTTTCGCCGGCAAAACGAATTCGGATAGTGTCATCACCAGACAAGGTCGCAATCGGAGCAACATTAACGCCCGCTTTCGCGTAAGCCGCAATAATATCCGCCACATCGGCATCATTAACTTGCACGACCGCACCCAACTCTTCACTGAACAAAGCAGGGGCAATTTGAGCACGCTGAGTAATGGTGTCATCGAGGTCAATGTTCAGACCCAAATGGCTGGCGAATGACATTTCTGTCAAGGTCGCAAACACACCGCCGTCAGAGCGATCATGGTAAGCCAATAATTTACCTTCCGCGTTCAACGCTTGAGTCGTATCAAAGAACCCAGCCAACGCGGCGGCACTGTCAACGTCTGGCGTTTGCTGCCCCAGCTTGTTGTAAACTTGAGCAATAACAGAACCACCAAGACGATTCTGTCCCGCGCCCAAATCAATCAACAACAAGCGTGTATCAGCCTTGCTTTGCAATTCAGGTGTTAAGGTTTTACGCACATCCGCTACAGGCGCAAACGCCGTAATCACCAAAGACAATGGAGAAGTAACGGCTTTTTCTTCGCCATCTTCTTTCCAAACAGTCTTCATCGACATGGAGTCTTTACCCACTGGAATCGCAATATCCAAAGCAGGACACAATTCCATACCCACCGCTTTTACGGTTTGGTAGAGTTTTTCGTCTTCGCCTTCGTGACCGGCGGCCGCCATCCAGTTCGCTGACAACTTAATATGGTTACGCTTAGTAATTTGCGCGGCCGCTAAGTTAGTCAATGCTTCACCAACGGCCATACGGCCTGACGCTGGTGCATTAAGCAATGCGATTGGAGTACGCTCACCCATGGTCATGGCTTCACCTGTGGTGCTGTCTAGTGACGAGGTAGTCACTGCCACATCTGCCACTGGAACCTGCCAAGGGCCTACCATTTGATCACGCGCAACCATGCCGGTAATCGAACGGTCACCAATGGTAATCAAGAAGTTTTTGCTGGCGACAGTTGGCAAACTTAAAACACGTTTCGCCGCTTCAATAAGGTCCACGTCTACGGCCGTGAAATCATCACCTTTAATAACCGCTTTGGTGGCTTCACGATGCATTTTTGGTGGTTTGCCAAACAACACAGACATTGGCAAATCAACTGGCTTATTACCGAAATGCTCATCCGCTACTTCTAAATGAAGCTCTTCTTTTGCATCGCCAACAATCGCAAATGGGCAACGTTCACGCTCACATATTGCAGTAAACTCTGCAACACGCTCAGGCGATACCGCCATCACGTAACGCTCTTGAGATTCATTACACCAGATTTCGAGTGGTGACATACCTGGCTCATCGTTTAGCACTTTGCGTAAATCAAAGTTACCACCACGATCGCCATCTTTTACCAATTCAGGTAGCGCATTAGACAAACCACCAGCACCCACATCGTGGATAAAACTGATTGGGTTGTTGTCGCCCATCTGCCAGCAGCGGTCGATTACTTCCTGACAACGACGTTCCATTTCTGGATTACCACGTTGCACAGAAGCAAAGTCTAAATCTTCGTTGCCGTCTGCAGAAGCCATAGAGGAAGCCGCGCCGCCGCCAAGACCAATCAACATCGCAGGACCGCCAAGCACAATCAGCTTAGCGCCTACTTTAATTTCTTTTTTCTCAACGTGCTCACGGCGAATATTCCCCAGACCACCTGCCAACATAATTGGCTTATGGTAACCGCGTACTTCTTCTTGTGTCGCACCTTGGATTTTTTGCTCGTAACTACGGAAATAGCCCAACAAGTTAGGACGACCAAACTCATTGTTAAATGCCGCACCACCAATAGGACCTTCGATCATAATGTCCAACGGTGTCACGATGCGAGACGGCTTGCCGTAATAGCTTTCCCATGGCTGTTCAAAGCCCGGGATTTTAAGATCGGACACGGTATAACCGCTTAAACCTGCTTTTGGTTTTGAACCAATACCGGTTGCGCCTTCGTCGCGAATTTCACCACCAGAGCCAGTTGCCGCGCCTGAAAAAGGAGAAATAGCGGTTGGGTGGTTATGAGTCTCAACCTTCATCAAGATATCGATGTTTTCTTGGCTGAAGGCGTATTCACGGGTACCCGGTGCAGGGAAGAAACGCCCAGCAAAGTTACCTTCCATCACAGCGGCGTTGTCTTTGTATGCCGACAAGGTGCCATCAGGATTGTGTTCGTGCGTGTTCTTGATCATTTTAAACAAAGAGCGCTCTTGCTCTTCGCCATCAATGGTCCAAGACGCATTAAATATTTTGTGACGACAATGCTCAGAGTTCGCTTGTGCAAACATCATCAATTCGATATCGATTGGGTTACGACCCAGCTCAATAAAAGAATCGACAAGGTAATCGATTTCATCATCTGCCAACGCTAAGCCTAGCGTTTGGTTTGCCTCAACCAACGCCGCTCGTCCACCTGCTAACACATCGACCGCGGTCATAGGTGCAGGTTCTGCATGAGAGAACATGTCAGACGCGTCGCTCAATGCCGGAAGCACGCTTTCTGTCATGCGGTCATGCAACATTTCTGACAACAGATCCAGCTCGTCCAGTGTCAATGGTGATGCACTGTGGATGAAATACTCCACACCACGCTCAACACGAGACACGGTCGCTAGACCACAGTTATGAAGAATATCGGTTGCTTTTGAAGACCAAGGTGAAATCGTACCTAAACGCGGAACGACTAATACACTTTGTTCAGACGAACTGACTTGGGAGGATTTAGGACCGTAGGCTAGAGCGCGCTGAAGAACCGTTTCTTGCTCTGTAGAAAGCGCCTGACCGTCATGCAATTCAACAAAATGAAGAAATTGCGCATCCACATCCGTGACGGATGGTACAGATGCTTTCATGTTGGCCAATAACTTTGCCTTGCGAAACGCCGATAGCGCTGCGGAACCATGCAGGGTTAGCATGTCGAGTATTGCCTCACTTGGTAGTTTTGGGGGAAATGGTGCGGGTATTTTAAATCAATGACCCAAATAGAGGCCAGCAGTGTCTGTATTTTCTGCACTAAATGCTGAAAAAAAACGATTATATGGCCTTTTTCGCCAATTGTTTGAGCTTCTTTTTTTGCTCACGACGATATTGAAAGAATTGTGTTAGCTGTAATGATGCTTTTTCTGCGAGTACACCACCACAAACTTCGACTTTATGATTGAGAAAAGGCGCCTCAAAAAAAGCACCTTGGCTTTCTACCACGCCACTTTTGGGCTCCGTCGCCGCATACACCACTCGCGCCACACGAGAATGGATAATTGCACCCGCGCACATAGAACAAGGCTCCAATGTAACGTACAAGGTTGCCCCGATTAAGCGGTAGTTATTTACTTTTTTGCACGCATCACGCAGCGCTTGGATCTCAGCATGAGCGGTTGGGTCACATTGAGAAATAGGGGAATTATAGCCTTTCCCAATCACTTCTCCATCGAGTACAACAAGAGCACCCACTGGAATTTCACTATCAGCAGCAGCTTGCTCCGCTAATAACAGCGCTTTTGCCATCCACTCTTCGTCGCTGATCATTTAGTCACCCTATTGTTGATTTGTCTCGTAGCAATATAATTGCTTTTGAGAGCGGCTTGCACCACACTGGCTGGCATAAAAATTGGGAAAAAAGGAAACTCAAACTATGATGACCGTTGCAGATTTGATGGTGACAAATTTAGCCACACTCGAAGAAACTTGTTCATTAGCCGAAGCCAAAGAGTTAATGAGTGAAAAGAACATTCGCAACTTACCCATTGTTAACCAAAGCGGCGAATGTATTGGCATGCTCACACAACGAGAATACCTTCGCTATGCCTTTTATTTAGTCAGTCAGTTTGGCACTCAGCAACTGGCTAAAAAAGAAGAACAAACACCTGTTTCCAAAGTAATGAACAAAGATATCCTTACTATTGAACCAGGTGTCAGCTTAGATGCTGCCGCTGAATTCTTCATCGAGAACAAATACGGCAGCTTACCTGTCGTTAAAAACAACAAGCTTCTTGGCATTTTAACACCAGTAGATTTTGTAAAGCTCGCTCATAAAATGCTACTAGAACAAAACAAATAACACGCTAGGCATTTGCGGTTCTGTACTCGCCTTCTGTTGCAATAGAAGGCGATACTTCTTCTATTCGAACGTCCACAGCTTGAAGACCAAACTCAGTACTCGCTAATTCAAACGACACAGATTGACCTTTTTTTAAGGTTTTATGCCCATCTAGTGCAATCGATTTGTAATGCACAAACACGTCACTGTCAGCGTCTCTTTTGATAAAGCCAACACCTTTAGCATCATTAAACCATTTTACTTTTCCACTGACTCTTTCCATTACTTATTGCCTCTTTTTTTATTTTTATAGAATGCAATGAATGCCAGGCACGCTAATAACATGCCTGACATAACTTTTTATTTATGACTATTTATTTATGACTATTTATAACGACTGGTTCACAACGACTCAATACTCGCTTTCTGTTCTTCCAGTTTACTCACGGTCAAACGAAGGTCGTCACACTTAGCGCGCTCTTTATCCACCACTGCTGCTGGCGCTTTCGCCACAAAGCTTTCGTTGGACAATTTGCCTTCAATGCGCTCTAGATCTTTCGTCGCTTTATCGATTTCTTTTTGCAAACGGGCAAGTTCAGCGTCTTTATCTATCAAACCTGCCATTGGCACCAAGACTTCCATATCGCCGACCAAGGCCGTCGCTGACATAGGTGCATCATCGCCTGCATTCAACCAAGTAATGGTTTCTAACTTGGCCAATTTCTGCAAGAAAGCCAAGTTGGCTTCTAAGCGAGCGCTGTCTTGCTCAGTACCATTACGGAACAACACATCTAGCGGCTTCGATGGTGCGATATTCATTTCACCACGAATATTACGAATGCCTTCGATGACGCCTTTCAACCATTCGATATCGGCTTCGGCTTGTTCATCTTTTTTCGCTTCGTTTGCAACTGGGTATTCCATTACCATGACGGTATCACCTTCAACACCCGCCAATGGCGCAATACGCTGCCAAATTTCTTCGGTTAAGAATGGCATCATAGGATGCGCCAAACGCAAGAAGGTTTCTAATACGCGAACCAAGGTACGACGTGTACCGGTTAACTGTGCCGCACTGGCATTTTCGTCCCAAAGCACAGGCTTAGACAACTCCAAGTACCAATCACAGTATTCGTGCCACATGAATTCATACAAGGCCTGTGAAGCCAGATCATAGCGATGGGTATCAAACGCACGATTCACCGCATCTTCAGTGTGCTGCAAGCGAGAAATGATCCACTTATCTGCCAATGACAACTCAACGTCTGCGCCATTCTGACCACAATCTTGATCTTCTGTGTTCATCAGAACATAACGCGTTGCGTTCCAAATTTTGTTACAGAAGTTGCGGTAGCCTTCAAGTCGGTTCAAATCAAATTTGATATCACGACCACCAGAAGCAAGGGAGCAAAGCGTAAAGCGCAGCGCATCTGTGCCGTAGGCTTGAATACCTTCAGGATAAGTTTCACGGGTATTCTTTTCGACTTTTTCAGCAAGACGCGGTTGCATCATGCCGTAGGTACGTTTCTTAACCAAGGATTCAATATCGATGCCGCCAATCAAATCCAATGGATCGATTACGTTGCCTTTCGATTTCGACATCTTATCGCCGCGCTCATCACGAATCAGCCCCGTGATATAAACGGTTTTGAATGGCACCTTGTTGGTGAACTTCAGCGTCATCATGATCATTCTGGCTACCCAGAAGAAGATAATGTCAAAGCCAGTAACCAACACATCAGATTCACTGAATTCTTTAAAATCTTGTGTTTCTTCAGGCCAGCCTTGAGTCGCAAACGTCCACAAAGCAGAAGAGAACCAAGTGTCTAATACGTCTTCGTCTTGAGTCAGTGTGACATCGTCCGCTAAGCTGTACTTAGTGCGTACTTCTGCTTCGTCTTTACCAACATAAAATTTACCGTCGGCATCGTACCAAGCTGGGATTTGATGACCCCACCAAAGTTGACGAGAGATACACCAATCGTTCAGATCGCGCATCCAAGCAAAGTAAGTGTTTTCCCATTGTTTAGGGACAAACTGAATATCGCCGTTTTCTACCGCTTCAATGGCTGGTTTCACCAAGGTTTCAACCGCCACATACCATTGCTGAGTCAGGTAGGGTTCGATCACGGTATTGCCACGTTCTCCGCGTGGCACTTTTAATTTATGGTCTGCTATTTTTTCTAACAAGCCTAGCGCATCAAAATCTTCAACGACGGCTTTACGCGCTACGAAGCGATCCATACCACGGTATTTTTCTGGCGCCGTATCATTGATCGACGCATCGTCCGTTAAAATATTGATTAACGGCATGTCATGGCGTTTACCAACTTCATAGTCATTAAAGTCATGAGCTGGCGTAATTTTCACACAACCCGTACCGAATTCTTTGTCTACATACTCATCGGCTACAATCGGAATACGGCGGCCAACAAGAGGCAATTCTACGAACTTACCAACCAAGTCAGTAAAGCGCTCATCGTCTGGAGCAACCGCGACCGCAGCATCACCAAACATGGTTTCAGGACGAGTCGTGGCGACCACGATGTAATCTTTACCATCGGCGGTTGTGACACCATCCGCTAATGGGTAACGGAAATACCACATGAAGCCATTTTCTTCTTCAGAAATAACTTCAAGATCTGAAATGGCTGTATGTAAAACAGGATCCCAGTTAACCAAACGCTGACCACGGTAAATAATGCCTTCGTCGTATAGGCGAACAAACACTTCTTGTACGGCCGCAGACATACCTGGGTCCATCGTGAAACGTTCTTTATCCCACGCAACAGAGTCACCTAGAACACGCATTTGATCGGAAATAGTACCGCCTGACTGGTCTTTCCATTCCCAGACTTTTTCTAGAAATTTTTCACGACCAAGATCATGACGTGTCGTATTTTGAGCCGCCAATTGGCGCTCAACGACCATTTGTGTTGCGATACCAGCATGATCACTGCCTGGTTGCCACAAAGCGCGCTTGCCTTTCATTCGCTCACGACGAATCATGGCATCCATTAGAGTATGCTGAAACGCATGCCCCATGTGCAGACTGCCGGTGACGTTTGGTGGTGGTATCATGATTGAAAAAGGGGTGCCGTCGCCTTGAGGCGTGAAGTAACCACCCTCTTCCCAACGTTGGTAAATAGGCTGTTCAATACTTTGTGGTTGGTAGGTCTTTTCCATTATGGTGTCTTAAAGCTCTTATAGAGAGGTAAATTGAATTTTGGAAATTATAGCGCGTCATCGCAAGATAAAGAATAACCTCCAATCTGACGATGGTTATGATTAGATCGATTTAGTCAATTATTTAGCCTTTGTAGGCAAATTTTGCATCACACTCAGCACTTCTTGTACTAATTCAGGCAATCGTTTCTCAAGCACTTTACTTACTGCCTCGGCGATATGCTCATGAGTAAAAACAGCAACATCTTCCGCTAAGTTTTCAGCCTTTGCTTCAACATGAGTACTGGCCAATACAACATCAGGTTCTTCATTGCATAAGACAGGAATCGTAGATTCTTGTTCTAATACTAGGTTTTTCATCGCATCAGAAAGCTGACCCTCCTGACTAAGAGAAGACGACAAGGTGTCCGCAACAACATCCATAAGAATCGGAATATCGTCCTGATTTCGCAACGCCGCAACCAAATCTTCTTCGTCTGGTTCTAATTCATCATGATTAAACGCATTGCCAGTAAAAGCATGGCTCTCAAAAACATCGTCTGTAATCTTTGACGCTACATCAGGCATAAGCTACTAACCAATAAAAATATAAACGAATAGAGGTGATAACAAATAAACAGCAAGGCTTAATTGATCGAAATTTATTTCATCAACTTTCGCATCCAAAACTCGAAATGTCTACCCTCAAAAAATGGTGGGCTCAATTTAGCGTCTAAAAAAGATAAAAAAAAAACAGCAATGACAATCATTGCTGTTTTTTTGGAAAAAGTATCGATGTGACAATATCAATACATTAGTTAGCTTTAGCCAATAAGTAACGAGTCAACAAAGCAACCGGACGGCCGCTAGCACCTTTAGATCCACCACCAGCCCAAGCTGTGCCAGCAATATCCAAATGCGCCCAAGGGTATGCTTTCGTAAAACGAGACAAGAAACACGCCGCCGTTACAGAGCCTGCTTCTGGACCCCCAATGTTCGCAATATCCGCAAAATTACTGTCTAACTGCTGTTGGTATTCTTCGTTCAAAGGCATTTGCCAAATTTTATCCGCTGAAATCTGGCTAGCATCTTTCAACGACTCGGCAACCGCATCATCGTTGGCATACATACCTGAATTCACGCTACCTAAAGCAACCACACATGCGCCCGTTAAGGTCGCGATATCAACGACAGATTTTGGTTTGAATCGCTCGATGTAAGTCAGCGCGTCACACAATACAAGACGGCCTTCAGCATCGGTATTCAACACTTCAACAGTTTGACCAGACATCGTTTTTACAATATCGCCAGGTTTTGTCGCACGCGCACTTGGCATATTTTCAGCCGCCGCCACAACCGCTGTGAAGTTCAGCTTAGGTTTCAATTCACAAATCGCTTTCATGGTGCCGAACACACTCGCCGCACCACACATGTCATATTTCATTTCATCCATTTTTTGACCAGGTTTCAATGAAATACCACCCGTGTCAAAAGTAATGCCTTTACCAAGCAAAACATGAGGCGCTTCATTGGCTTCGCCACCTCGGTAATGCATCACAATAAGGTAACTTGGCTGATCACTACCACGACCGACAGAAAGTAGGCAATGCATGCCTAGCTCATCCATTTTTGTTTCGTCTAGCAACTCAATATCGATGCCGTATTCTTCACCAAAGTGCTGAGCTTTCGACGCCAAGTAGTTCGGCGTACACACGTTACCTGGTAAGTTGCCTAGCTGACGAGCAAACGCTGAACCATTAGCGGTTGACGTACCAATCGCCAATGCGGCTTCGTCAGTACCTTCGATCAGTAGGTTTTCTACTTTAGTACTTTTCTCAGCATCGTCTTGTTTAAAGCCAAGAAAGTTATAAAAACCTTCGTTTAGCCATTGTGCAATCAACGCTGTCACTTCACTTTGTGAACGCTGCTTTAATACTAGAGCGCGACTCGCAAGCGCAACCGTAGCATAAGGAAGTGATTTGATTTGAGTTGCGACTGCCGCAATCACCTTGCGCGCTTGCATATCGCTTAATTCAGATTCTTTGCCGGTACCGACCAACAATACTGGTTGAGCAAAATCTTGAGTTACGCTAGGCAATAATAATGTTTGTGCTAAACCACCTTTAAAAACATTGCTTTCTCGTAACTGTGACAACTGACCATCGGCATTATCATCAACCCAAGCTGTAGACTCAGGAAAAGCGCCTTCGCTTGGTACAAAAACAACGACCAAGTCTGCTTCAACCGTGGATACACGGTCAAATAATGTTGTATTCATGAGAGGTTCCTCAAAATAATAACTTTTAAAAAAAACTGGATAATGTCCTTCTTACCACGAGATAATGGGGGCTTTAGATTTGTAATCAACTCTCCGCACTTAGGCGGCATCCAATTGAGGTGACTTTGAGACTATTCAGATACTTGGCGAAAGAAGTGTTGGTGTCAACCGCTGGGGTGACGCTAATTTTACTTCTCGTTATTTTAAGCAGCCGATTTGTAACCTATTTAGGGCGTGCAACCGAAGGGAAAATGACGTTCGAATTTCTATTCGCCATTCTCGGCTATCATATTCCTTATTTTGTTCAGATCATTTTACCGATTGCATTTTTCCTATCATTGTTGCTGACCTTTGGCCGCCTTTATATTGAAAATGAGATGTCTGTTTTGTTTTCAAGCGGCATCAGCAAACTCAAACTAGCCGGCTACACACTTGGCATTGCGGCGATTGTTTTCTCTATTAGCGCAGGATTAAACTTTTGGTTGACGCCAACGAGTGAATACAAAGTAGCCAAAGCTGTTAATGAGCAAGGGCAACTTTCTAGCTTTTCCTTTTTAATCCCTAGACGCTTTCAAGGGGATGGCCAACGCACTACCTACATAGATAACTTCACACCAAAAGAAGGCTGGATGAACAATGTTTTTCTTTCCGACTTTGTGCGTGAAAATGGCAAATCCATTCCAGTTCAAATGCTCGCCTCTTACGCCGAAGAGATAAAAATGGACTCCAAAGGTGGCCAAAACTATTTGGTATTTAAAAATGGTGTCCGTTATGAAGGTGTTCCTGGCACCGCGGCTTACCGAGTCACTGAGTTCGACACCTATGCGATGCGAATGAAAAGTTCACCTCAAGAATCCATTACAGACCCGACAACTCGAAGTACATATGACCTAATAAAGAGCACTGATCCAGAAGACAAAGCAGAACTGCAATGGCGAATCGCTTTAGTGATAATGATTCCAATCCTTTCCATCATTGGATTATCCCTCAGTCAGGTAAACCCAAGGCAAGGCCGATTCTTTAAAATGCTGCCCGCAATCCTATTAATGATTACCTATATGGCGTTGCTTATTTGGGGGAAAACCGCCATTGGCAAAGAAAAAATTCCTGCTTATTTAGGACTTTGGTGGATTCACGGCATATTCCTCATCATCGCTTTGGGATTATTCGTCCAATATAATCAGGTCTTTAGCCGTAAAAGCGCTCGACTTCCCGCTCAACTAGACAGCGAGTCTAAGCAATGAATAAAATAGACAGATACGTGGCCTCCAGCGTCCTTTGGTCCTTTTTGATCGTGATGTTTGTATTACTTGGCTTAGACACCGCCATTGCTTTTATTGATCAAATCAAAAAAGTGAGTGACGACTATACGGTGCAATCAATCTTTCAAGTTCTCATGTACCGCCTGCCAGGAAAATTTGCAGAGTACGTACCCATTTCATCGCTAATTGGCACATTAATGGGACTGGGCACATTGGCGTCTACCTCTGAATTAACGGTTATGAGGGCTGCCGGAATGCCTATTTGGCGTATCGGATTTTCCGCCTGCCAACCTATAATACTGGTCGCACTAATCGGCATGGGGTTATCAGAATTTGTCGCGCCAGCAGCAGAACAAAAAGCCAACCTAGTAGAAAAACTGCAAGATCAAAAACAAGGAAATTTTGCTTTAACAGGCGGAGTATGGCTTAAGGCTGATAATAACTTTGTCTATATCAATGCCGCAGACAGCACAGGAAAACTGTATGGCATTAAAATTTTCTCCCCTAAAGAACAACATTTAACAAGCATTACCGATGCGAAAACAGCCGTCCATATCAATGATACTCAATGGCTATTGAGCAATGTAAAAAAGACCATTTTTTACCCTGACCATGTTGAAGTCAAAAACTTAGCAACGCAAAAATGGTCTGTTAGCATCAAACCAGAGCACCTGTATTTAGCATCACAAGAACCTGATTACCTATCGCTAAGTCAGCTCAGAACGTATCAATTGTATTTAGAGTCTCAAAAGCAAGACGGCGCCCAATATGCGCTTGAATTTTGGAGTAAAGCATTACGCCCTGTGGCCTGTATCGCACTCGTCCTTGTTGCACTTTCTAGTGTATTTGGGCCGCTGCGCTCATCAACAATGGGCGGTCGTGTTTTTTCTGGCGTAATGATTGGCCTTGCTTTTCAAAACGGCCTGAACTTATTTGGAAGAATGAGCGTCGCAACTGGCTATCCACCCGTTATCGGCGTCAGTATTCCCATCATTATCTGCATAATATCGGGCATTCTCTTAATGAGAAGAAAGGGCTAACGCCATTTTCGGACTTTAGCCTGATGATGGCTAGGATTGAATAAATGCATCAATTCTAGCCAGAGCTTCATTCAATCGAGATTCATCGCAAGTATAGGCAAAGCGTACATATTTATGGGCGTCTTTGACCCCAAAATCCGCGCCTGGCGTCAGCGCCACACCTTTCTCTTCTAATAAGCGCAAACACCAATCCATTGCATCATTGGTCACATTAGACACATCGACATAAACATAAAAGGCCCCTTGTGCTGGCGCAACAACAGGTAAACCAATACGACCCAGCCCTTCTAGCAGAGCCAAACGACGGCGATTTAATGTTTGACGACGGACTTCACACTCTTCGAGCACGCCTGGTTTAAACGCCGAAATAGCCGCGTATTGCGCCACACTTGAAGCAGAAATAAATAGGTTTTGCGCTAATTTAGTTGCCCCTTCAATCGCCCATTCCGGAACCACAATCCACCCGAGACGCCACCCCGTCATGGCAAAATATTTAGAGAAGCTGTTTATTACAAAAATATCATCATCAATAGACAGCGCGGTAAAATCTTCCCCCTCAAAGACCAAACCTTGATAAATTTCATCAACCAATAGATGCCCACCTAGGGCATTGGTTTGTTGCCATGCCTGCGTGAGATACTCTTTGCTCAACACCGCACCAGTAGGATTCGAAGGGGAAGCTAACCAAAGGCCTGAGGTGTTTTTGCCCCAATAAGAAGCCAATTTTGAGAGGTCTATTTCGAAAGCCTGCTCAGGTAACGTATCAATCAATTTGGCTTTCGCGCCAGCTTGGATTAAAAAATGACGATTGCATGGATAACATGGATCCGGCATTAAAACGTCATCACCTTCATTAACCATCAATGACGCCATCAACAATAAAGCGCCCGAAGCACCCGGCGTTACAATAATTCGCTCAGGAGCAACCGACACTTGATAGCGAGAAAGATAATGCTGACTAATTGCTCGCTTTAACTCTGGCAACCCTGTGGCTGGCGTATAACCTGTTTTGCCCTCTTCTATTGAGCGCACTCCCGCTTCATTAATATCTTGCGGAGCAACAAAATCAGGTTCACCTACTTCAAGGTGAATAACATCAAAACCTTCCACTTGTAACTGCTTCGCACGCTCCATCACCGCCATGACTTGAAACGGTGCTATTTTTTCTACTCGAGAGGCCAACTTCTGCTTAGACATATCCATTTCTCAACCTAATTCAACATTTTCATGAAAATTTGCGCAAAAATTGTGGTTTAAAGCCAATTAATCTGGTAAGTTTCCGGCCGAAAAATAAACCACCTAATTTTTATAGTTTACAGGTTACCGCAAAGGAATACCTGAGAAATGAGGCAATGCGTATGCCAAGCACGAACCCGGAATCATTAATGAAGGACTTCACACCTTACGTCGCTAAGGACGGTGAAGAATACATGAACGAGAACCAGTTGGCGCATTTCAAAAGCATCCTGCTTAACTGGAAGCAGGGTCTAATGGAAGAGGTTGACCGTACCGTTAATAACCTTAAGGAAGAAGCAGTAAACTACGCGGATCCTAATGACCGAGCTAGCCAAGAAGAAGAATTTAGCTTAGAACTACGTGCACGTGATCGTGAGCGTAAACTGGTTAAAAAGATCTCTCAAACCATCGAACGCATTAACGAAGACGATTACGGCTTCTGTGACGAATGTGGCATTGAAATCGGCATTCGCAGACTAGAAGCCCGCCCAACAGCCACTATGTGTATTGATTGTAAAACATTGGCTGAGATCAAAGAGAAACAAATCGGCGGTTAATTCGATGCTATCGAATTACCGAGGCCGTTTTGCTCCTTCGCCAACCGGCCCACTCCATCTAGGCTCGCTTGTTTCTGCACTAGCGAGCTATTTGGATGCGAAATACCATCAAGGCACTTGGGTTATTCGCATTGAAGATGTCGATGCCGTTCGTTGCCGCCCTGAATTCACCCAACAAATACTCACCACATTAAACAGCTATCAATTGATAAGCGACGAAGACATTCGCCTGCAAAGTGAACATTCAACGCTATACGAAACACATCTAACAGCCCTAAAGCAATCCCACAATGTCTTCCCATGCAATTGCACACGCCAATCATTAAAAGAATTCTCTGGGCTGCATCCTCACATCTGTTCAAGCGACATCACATCACCACATTCTTGGCGATTAAAAACCAATAATGAACACTACCAATACAATGATCTGATACAAGGCGAAATGGCTTTTTTTGATGATCTTAGTAACAACCATCCTATACTCAAGCGCAAAGACGGCTACTTCTCTTATCAGCTTGCTGTGGTTGTTGACGACCACTTACAAGACATCACTCACCTTATTCGTGGCGCTGATTTAATCGAAACCACCGCCCAGCAACTTCACCTATATACTTTATTAGGATGGCAAGCGCCGCAAATAGGCCATATTCCACTGGTCGTAAATCAAGACAATGAAAAAATCAGCAAACAAAACCATGCAAAACCCATATTAAACGGCGATCTACACACTCTAAAACGAGCATTAAGTTATCTTCAGATAGAGGTTAATGAGAGCAGCAACATCAAAGAAGCACTAGCGCTTGCCATTTCTAAATGGAATCCACTTCTACTAGCAAAGCAAAAAAGCATCGCTATCACAGCAGAAGATCTGCCCTTCATATAGCACAAACACTTTCCAATAATGCCAACATTCCCCTCTGGCGGACAGCGAGCCAATGTGTATAATCGTTACATTGGTTACAAGAGGTGACATTGAAATGCATCACATAATGATAATCTGCCCAGAAGACTCCCCATTAAAAGACGCAGACCGATGGCTTTCTCGCTACGGTTTTCAAGTCAATCTGAGCCACTCCCTTGAGCAAGCAAACAAATATTATGAACTCGCCGACTTCGATCTGTTACTGATCGATCAGAGTATTTTAGCGGTATTAGAACCTGACTTATCAACATTGCAAGGAATGCCACCACGCATCGTATTAGATGCGCGCCCCAGCCTAAACACAGGTGTTAGCGCAATGTCCATGGGGGCAAAATACTACCTCCCCCTACCAACAGATTCCGAGAATCTTCTCAAACGCGTTATTGATGTATTAGAAAACACCCCAGCTCAAGAACCGCAAAATACCGCTCCCAATCCAGAGCTTGAACCGCCCTTACTGTTTGCTCGCTCCGAAAAGGAAGAAGAAGCGAACAAGCTTGGCGATACAGACAGCGGCATCATTGGTAATTGCCCTCCAATGCAAGAACTGTATAGCGATATCAGAAAAGTCGCAGGAACCGATGTTACCGTGCTGATTCGGGGTGAATCTGGGACCGGTAAAGAGCTAGTTGCTAAAGCCCTACACAATCTAAGCAAAAGACACGAAAAGCCACTCGTCAGCGTCAACTGCGCCGCCATCCCAGAGAATCTGATCGAGTCAGAACTCTTTGGGCATGAAAAAGGGGCTTTTACCGGCGCTGTCTCAGCACGAGATGGTCTTATCTTTGCTGCAGATAATGGCACCTTGTTTCTTGATGAAATAGGCGAACTGCCATTAGAAGCTCAAGCGAGACTGCTTCGTGTACTGCAGGAAGGAGAAATTCGTCGCGTTGGGGCGGTTCAGTCTACTACGGTTAATGTGCGCCTAGTGACCGCAACACACAGAGACTTAATGGACATGGTACGCAAAGGTTATTTTCGGGAAGATTTATACTATCGACTCTATGTTATGGAGCTGCTAATCCCGCCGTTACGAGAACGTGACGATGACATTTCTACCATTGCTAAATTTCTTCTCGAAAAAGTTTGTAAGAAGCACAACCGCGCAGCACTCAGTTACAACAAAGAGTTTGATCGCGCGATTCGAGCCCACAACTGGCCTGGCAATGTTCGTGAATTGGAAAACGCCATTGAGCGCGCTGTTATACTAAGCCCCGTCAACAAAGTGGAAGCAGCAAATCTAAAATTAGCGCCCAATACAACAAGCAGGCAGAAAAATGTCACCAGCTCTACAGATTCAAATACGACAAACCAAATGGCGCCATCAAGCGGCACCACACTAGACGACTACTTCAAACACTTTGTGCTGACGCACCAGCACAAGATGACAGAGACGCAACTTGCACAATCTTTGGGCATATCAAGAAAAAGCTTATGGGAAAGACGCCAAAAGCTTGGCATACCCAAAAAAGTAACAACCGATAAGTAACACTTGTTACCAATTCACACAAAAATGCAGAAAGATATTGTAAGAAAAGTGAACAAATAAAGTGTAAAAACCTTATAATTCAATGGAGTATGTTTTTTGGCATAGGATATGCTCTATATAGATCACAACGATAATAAGATTGACCAAGAATAAAAATAAGTTAGTCGTCGTGTGTAAGTTCTTAACAATAAAAATAAAATATAGGAACACTGTAGCCTCTTAAAATAAAAATAAAAATTTGAGGCTATGGATAGAAAATCGCTTTGGATAATTGATTTTTTTAGATATGTAAGCCTTAGGGCGATGAAAACATTGCAATAATAAAAATAAAACTTGAGTAGAACTGCATAAGCAGCACCCACTTTGTTTTCGGAACTAGTATCTTCATGTATCCAAAGCGATTATTTTGTTTTTAATAATCGCTTCCTCCCTACGCACATCATAGTACAATCATCCAATTTGAATACTTTAATACTCGTGTAACTTCTTAGCCACACGTGTAGAATACAGTTTTCGCTAACTTAAAATTTGTCGTCTAATGTTTACAGGATTAAAATCTCTGGTACGTAAAGCCACCTCAATCTTTGCCTCACCTAAGGCTCAGACTTACCCTATTATTATCCCGCGTAGCGATCATAGCTTATCTCGCCAAAATTTAAGCCCGAACGCTGTCAAAGTACTCTATCGACTAAACAAAGCTGGCTATGATGCCTACTTAGTTGGCGGCTGTGTCCGCGATCATTTGATTGATATAGAGCCAAAAGATTTTGACGTCGTTACGAACGCTACTCCTGAAGAAGTTAATGATCTATTTTCGAACTCTCGTCTAATCGGACGCCGCTTTCGTTTAGTTCATGTTACGTTTGGAAGGGAAATTATTGAGGTATCTACTTTTAGAGCCAGCGCTGCTCACGATAGCGGTGCAAGCCAACCTCAAGAATCCTTAAAGGGCAAGGACTCAGCACGATCAGCTCATGGTATTGTGCTACGAGATAACGTTTACGGCAGCATCGAAGAAGACGCTGAACGCCGTGACTTTACCTTTAATGCTCTTTATTACAACGTAAAAGATTTTAGTATCCACGATTACTGTGGTGGCCTAGAAGATATAGCGAACAAAAAAATACGCATGATCGGTGATGCAAGAAAACGCTATCAGGAAGACCCTGTTCGCATGCTTCGCGCTATCCGCTTTGCTGGTAAGCTTGGTTTTGACATAGAAGAATCAACCGCCGCCCCTATTAAAGAAATGGCCCATTTATTGGACCACATTCCACCAGCTCGCTTATTCGAAGAAGTTCTTAAATTACTTGGCAGCGGCAATGGCATCAAAACCTTTCATTTGCTACGTCAATACGGTTTATTCAAATACTTATTTCCAGACACTGAAGCGTTATTGGTGAGTGGCTGGAAACGTGAAGACATCAACCCCGAAGCCTTCATATTGCAGGGCTTAGAAAATACCGATAATCGACTTCAAAATGGTAAAACGACGGCGCCATATTTTTTATATGCCGTCATGTTATGGCCAAGTGTTTTGCTTCGTCATGAAGAATTTTTATCTCAAGGCATGCCAGCGACGCCAGCACTTCATCAAGCGGCTAGTATGGTGCTAGACAATCAGGTTGCTTCTACCGCTATCCCAAGACGTTTCTCTACACCAATGCGCGAAATTTGGGATATGCAGTTCCGTTTACCAAAGCGCTATGGCAAACGCGCCTTTATATTGCTTGATCATCCACGCTTTCGTGCTGCTTTTGATTTCTTACTAATCCGCGAGCTCAGCGGCACCAAACTCGACGACCTTGGTGCTTGGTGGGAATCTTTTCAGTTTGCTAACGAAAATGATCAAAGAGAACTCATCAAAAATATTGATGTACGCTCTAGCGATAAAGAAGCGGTAAAAAAACGCCGCCCTCGCCGTCGCAAGAAAAGTAATGCCCCTCAAAGAGAAACACCTACAGAGTAAAAGGGACTAGAGTGAACCTTGCTTATATTGGACTTGGTAGTAATTTAGAAGACCCAATAGCTCAAATGCACAGCGCTATTGGGCAATTGTCTGCACACCCAGATTTGACCGGTTTTCACATTTCCACACTCTACTCCAGTAAACCGGTTGGTCCTCAGGATCAGCCGGACTACGTAAATGCTGTTGCTTGCGTACAAACCCATCTAAGCCCCATCGAACTACTCGACGTATTACAAAGTATTGAGCAAGCGCACCATCGCGTTCGAGAACGTCATTGGGGACCACGTACACTCGATCTTGATTTATTGCTATATAACAATGAGACCCTTGCCTTGCCTCGCCTCACTGTTCCTCATCCTCACATGCTAGAAAGAGGGTTCGTTATCCGTCCCCTTATGGATCTGGCACCAGAAATGCTCCTAACTAACGGCAACACCGTGGTAGAGCATTTACGCCAACTTGATACCAGCGACTTGGTTTCTATAGAAGAAGAATGATCTATGTATTCAAATAACTCTGAAAAAAAACTCAGCCGTCCAATCTCTTTGTCTGACCTTAAAGCCATGAAGGAAAACAAAGAAAAGTTCACCTGCTTGACCAGTTATGATGCGACTTTTACTCACGTCATGAACGAAGCAGGCGTTGAAACAATTTTGATTGGCGACTCTCTCGGTATGGTTATTCAGGGTCAAGAAAGCACACTACCCGTCACCATTGAAGACATGTGTTATCACACAGCGGCGGTCAAACGCGGCAACACTAACGCCTTCATATTGGCCGACATGTCCTTCATGACGTACAACTCCATCGAACACGCCCTAGAAAACGCCGGTAAGCTGATGCAAGCTGGCGCCAATATGGTGAAAATCGAAGGGGCTGCGTGGCTAAAAGACATCATTAAAGCACTCAGTAATCGTGGCATTCCCGTGTGTGCTCACCTTGGTTTAACCCCTCAGTTTGTCAATAAGCTAGGTGGCTATAAAGTACAAGGTAAAGGCCAACAAGCGGCAGACTTGTTACTGTCTGATTCACTTGCGCTGGTTGAAGCCGGTGCCGATGTATTGCTTTATGAATGCATTCCCACTGAGCTAGGTAAAACCCTTACCGAAGCAGTTTCAGTACCGACAATCGGCATAGGCGCAGGCCCACATACCGATGGACAAGTCCTAGTGATGCACGACATGATCGGCGCTAACATCGGTAAACGTCCGCGCTTCGTAAAAAACTTTTTAACCGATGGTCGTAGCATTCAAGAAGCTTTCGAAGCCTACGTTTACGAAGTCAAAAACCAACAATTCCCTACGTCAGAACATGGATTTAAATCATGAAAACCTTTCACACTGTTGCCGAACTTCGCGCGGAATTAAAAAAAGAACGCCTACAAGATAAAAGCATCGCGTTCGTTCCAACCATGGGTAACTTACACGATGGGCACATGTCATTAATTCGACGTGCCGTAAAAGAAGGCGATGTGGTCGTGTCTTCTATTTTTCTAAACCCAATGCAATTTTCTGCTAATGAAGATATTGAACGCTACCCAAAAACATTAGAAGAAGACAAAAAAGTCCTCAAAGCAAATGGCTGTCATTACTTGTTTGCCCCAGACGCAAAAGAAATGTACCCAGATGGCAAACGCAGCCAAACCCAAATTGAAGTGGTTGGTTTATCCAATATATTGTGTGGTGCTACTCGCCCCGGACATTTCGTTGGTGTTTCCACAGTTGTGACAAAATTGTTTAACATTGTTCAGCCAGACTGTGCCATATTCGGCAACAAAGACTTTCAACAACTCAAAGTCATTGAAGACATGGTGCGCGATCTAAGCTCTAACGTTCGTATCATCGGTGTCGATATTGCACGCAACGAAGATGGCCTAGCCATGAGTTCGCGTAATGGTTACTTAACAGAAGAAGAAAGACGCATCGCTCCTGCAATGTACAAAACCTTGTTATGGGCAAAAGACGCGTTACTAGAAAACCGTGCGAGTCACGAGGACATTCGCGAACAAGCTCAAAAGAAGCTTGAAACGGCTGGCTTTAAGCGTGATTATTTCGAAATCCGCGCACAAGATAATTTACAAACACCGTCAGAAGAAGAGAAGAGCTTAGTCATTTTGGCTGCGGCATACCTAGGTCATGCACGTTTAATAGATAACTTGCGTATTGAATTGGCCTAACTCATTTTAAGACCAAGGGAGATTGTAATGCATTCACCTACCCAACTTAGCGCTTGGCAAGCACTAGCAGAGCACCAAAAAGAAATCGACTCTGTTGAGATGAAGTCCTTGTTTGAACAGGACAAAAATCGCGCCGAAAAGTACACAGTACAAGCCGCTGGCTGGACACTGGATTACGCAAAAAACCGCGCGAATCAAAAAACCTTATCCTTACTAATCGACCTTGTTAAAGAAGCCGGCTTAACAACCGCCATCAAAGGCATGTTTAGTGGTGCACATATCAACAACACCGAAGATCGTTCCGTGTTGCACATAGCGCTTCGCGCAAGCCAGGCTCAAGAATCGCTCATGGTAGATGGCGTCAATGTCTTGGCAGAAGTTCGCTCAACGCTAAAACAAATGGAAAAATTTGTTGCCCAGCTGCACAGCGGCGAATGGAAAGGCTACAACGGAAAAACCATTACAGACGTGGTTTCTATCGGTATCGGCGGCTCTTACCTTGGGCCTAAAGTTGTCGCTGAAGCGCTCACCCCCTACAAAAAAGATGATATCAAAGTACACTTTGTTGCCAATATTGACGGCTCTGACATCACGGGTAAGCTTAAACAACTGAACCCTGAAACCACCGTTTTTGTGATTTCATCAAAAACTTTTGGCACTCTAGAAACCTTGTCGAACGCCAACGCTGCGCGCGACTGGTTCCTAAACAATGGCGGTTCAGAAGACACCGTTAGCCAACACTTTGCTGCTGTTAGTTCGAACGTAGAAAAGGCCGTCGCTTTCGGCATGGCAGAAGAAAACATCTTTCCTATGTGGGACTGGGTAGGCGGTCGCTACTCTCTTTGGTCTGCGATTGGTCTGCCAGTTGCGATTGCGGTTGGCATGGATAACTTCTACGCCTTGCTCGATGGCGCACATCAAATGGATGAGCATTTTCGTACAGCACCGTTTGAAGAAAATCTACCCGTCATCATGGGTGCATTGGGCGTATGGTATATCAACTTCCATAACGCACAAACTCATGCCTTGATCCCTTACGACCATTACTTACGCGCCTTACCAGCGCATATCCAACAACTGGATATGGAGAGTAATGGTAAATCGACCCTCTTAAATGGCGATGGCGTTGAAACAGACACAGGTCCAATTATCTGGGGTGGCGCTGGCACCAACGGCCAACACGCTTATCACCAGTTATTGCATCAGGGTACACGTCTTGTACCAGTGGATTTCATTGCGCCATTGGCGTCACACAATCCGATTAAAGATCATCACGCACAATTGTTTGCCAACTGCTTAAGTCAATCGCAAGCGCTAATGGTTGGTAAAACCCTTGAACAAGCGCAGCAAGAGCTTCGTGATGCCGGCGCGACTGCCGAGCAGATCGATACCATTGCACCGCACAAGGTGATCAAAGGCAATCGTCCAAGCAACACACTTCTAACGAATAAGATGACACCAGAAACCGTCGGTGCATTGATCGCCCTTTATGAACACCGTACTTTTGTACAAGGCACAATTTGGGGTATCAACTCATTCGATCAGTGGGGTGTAGAGCTCGGTAAAGTATTGGGTACTGACATCTTTAACCGCCTTGTTAGCGACAGTGACAACAGCACATTAGATGCGTCTACCCAAGCACTGATTAAAGCGTTCAAGAAAGCACAAAGCTAATTTAGAAGCATTGTTCCTTTCCTTTAAAGGCCTTCAACATGAAGGCCTTTTTACGTTTAAGCACTCTTCCTGCAGCACCACCCTCACCTCATAAATAGAAAAATTCTTCGTTTCTACTCTTCTCGCATTACTTACACCTTTTTAAATTTCAGTAAACATTGCTGATTAAGATTGAAAACACACAAGACCTAGTTGACGAAGACAACCGATAAGGATGAGAATCAATACCAATTAACGTATTGATAATAATTATCAATACTCATAACACTCTTTGGTTGAAGTCGATACTTCAACCAAAGACAAAGAGAGAGATACCTCATGTTGCTACGCTGTTTCCTTCTGGTTTCCGTTTTTTCAGGTGTTTGCCTTCCGGCTTATGCCGAGCGATTAATTATCCCGTTGGAATTAACACCTAATGGTTTTTTACCAAAGCAACTCCACATTCCAGCTAATACTCGCATACAAATTAAACTCAACAATAACACCAAAAAAGTAGCGGAACTCGAAAGCTACGACATGAAATTCGAAAAAATAGCGGTACCAAATGGGCATATATCTGTATTTACCGGCCCATTAAAAGCAGGGAAATATACCTTTTTTAACGACTATGCATCGAACGTAGCCGGCACTGTCATCGTTAAAAAACCATAAAGGAAACACCTTATTATGATCGCGGTTTTACTCATTGTGTTCAGAGAAGTCCTCGAGGCTGGACTGATTATTTCCATCGTCGCGGCAGCATGTAAAGGGCTCAATATTCGTATTCAAGTACTTAGCGGCATTATCCTTGGCCTACTCGGTGCTGTGCTGCTGGCGAAATTCACCAGCTTAGTAGAATCATCGTTATCTGGTTACGGGCAAGAAATATTCACCGCCTCAATTTTATTAATCGCAACGCTTATGCTGGCTTGGCAAAATATTTGGATGTCGGTAAAAGGGCGTGAAATAGCGGAAAAAACCAAACAGGAAATGCAAGTAATGTTGCTGGATAACAAAGGCAGCTTTGCTATCGTCATTGTTATCGCCATTGCGGTATTACGAGAAGGGTCTGAAGTTGTACTCTTTTTATACAGCCTTTTCCTCTCTTCTGGCCTTACCGAAAATTCCATGTTGCTTGGTGGTTTACTTGGCACCGCTTTAGGCGTGTTAGTCACCTACTCCCTGTACCGAGGCATCGTCATGATTCCTCTGCGCTACATCTTTTCTTCCAGCAACTTCATTTTATCGTTAATCGCGGCCGGCTTATCCAGCCAAGCCGTCGGCATACTTGCGAACATTGGATTTTTACCTCAACTCGGTTCGCAGGTTTGGAACAGCTCATTTTTATTATCCAGCAACGGTTGGGCTGGTGTACTGGCTCACTCCGTTGTTGGCTATACAGCGACCCCTATGGGGATTCAAATACTAACGTGGTGCGTCGTTTTGCTGGCCATTTCAATAACCACTCAGCGACTCAAACAAAACCACCTCAACAATCAGGAAACTAAACATGCACTCAACATGTAACATGAAAAAAGCACTTTCTATAACCGCTATATTGTGTAGCGCCGCAGTCATGAGCCAATATGCAAGCGCTCGTGAATACCCAGTTGGCGGACCTATCCATAAAGATGGCATGGAGATCGCTTCGTCTTATTTGCTGAATATTGAAACCAGTCCGGCGCCAAGTTCAATGATAATGGGCAAAGATGTGGTGCATCTTGAATCCGATGTACACGCGACTCAAGACAACAAATGGGGATTCCCTAACGGTGCTTGGATTCCATACATGAGTATCGACTATGTGGTCACGAAAGTGGGTGATCCAAGCTTTATGGAATATGGTCAAATGCTACCAATGACCGCCGCAGATGGCCCTCATTACGCGCACTCCGTACAATTAAAAGGCAAAGGTACCTACATCGCCCACCTTCAATACACAGCACCAGATGAAAAAGGCTTCTTACACCACATAGATAAAGCCACCGGCGTACCGTCTTGGTTCAAACCATTTAAAGTCGATTTCAAATTCAAATACCCACAGTCTTAACTGCTTCCTAAATAAAGCTCTATAAACAAAAACACCAGCCGTTGCTGGTGTTTTTGTTTAGCCTGCTCACTTGACGCTACTCTATTTAGATAACATCAAGCCTAAATCAAACAGGTTAATCCAAGCCTGAGTCGCACAAACCAAACCAACCCAAGCGGCATTTCTCTTCGCTTTTAAACTCCAAGTAAAACCGCCTAGCTCATCAAAACGTCGCTTGGCTTCTGCAAACATGCATTTTTATGTCCCGAGCAACACCCTCTAAACCAGGGTATATAAAATAAGCAGAGACCCCCATCTCCCTTAAAGAATTCCTAATGTCAGCTTTTAAGTGATGCGGAACAATGAGCTTGCGGTGTTTACGAAAAGATGGCTCATTAAAAGGCTCAACACCAAGAAAAAGTACTGTTGATTGATTCAAGTAACGCTGATCTTCATACGGAGGCCTTATAAAAGTTCCAGTGTCGGCTACAGTAGGTTGAATAACTAAGGAACTATTTATTTCTTGATCTACATAACACGTCTTTAAATTTATATATTCAATCCGATCTTCTATCATGGAGTCTTCAACAATATGAATCACGCCATCATTATCGTCATGAGTTTCACTCGCAAAGAATAAAGCAACCAGAGGGTTTGTAGTCCAATCGAGCAATCTAGTTGGACAGCCATAATGCTGAGCTAAAACCATCCACTCCAATTCACAGCTAGGTTTTTCTCGATTAGTTAGAAACGCTCTAGCACCACGCTTAAACTCTGAAATCACATTTGGCTCATGACAATCGAAAAAAATCTTAGCACCCTCAGATAAACCTCGAACTATTGAAGGCAAAAGAGGGTAATTTTGTGATTGCCCTCTAAAAACTTTATCTACCATTCCTTTTACGGGGTTAAGGTCTTTAATACCATCGTGAAAATTTAACCAAAATTGATTAAGAGTAAGTGATTCTTCCATTTCTATCTCACTAATACAAAAGGAGTAGGCCCTTAAAACACAGACTATCGCGAATTTTTCTAGCTAGTCTATCCGAGTACTTAAACTACCAGATCCATTAACACCAAGTTAAACTCATTCTTCCATACGATGCGGGCAATTTTCCTCAGCATAGCCTCCGAAGCTGAAAAGAATCTTGCAACAGCAGGAATCAAGCTGTTTAATTCAAACAGTAGATTTAATAGTGATATCGTAGCTGTGCTATCAAGATGGCATCGTCTTGATATTTATAAACAATTCGGTGTTCGTCGTTAATACGGCGAGACCAATAGCCAGCAAGACCATGCTTTAGAGGCTCAGGCTTGCCAATCCCTTCATAGGGTTCGCGCTGAATGTCTTTAATCAGTAAATTAATCCGTTTTAATACTTTTTTGTCCGTACTTTGCCAGTAAAGATACTGATCCCAAGCCGCGGTTGAAAACGTCAGCTTCACTCGATTAATTCTCTCTCAACGCCCTTACCTGCTTCCAGCTCAGCAATAGATTCCAGCAATACTCTTGCGTTTGCTGGTGAACGTAGCAAGTAGGTAGTCTCTTGCATGGCTTCATAATCTTCTAACGACATAATGACAACTGGGCTCTCGCTTTTACGCGTAATAATGACTGGCGAATGATCATCACAAACCTTAGCCATCGTCTTAGCTAAGTTTGCCCGAGCTGCGGTATAGCTGATAGCATCCATTACTTATATCCTGTACTTAATTCTGTACCACTGAGTATAAAGTAAACACCCAAAGTAAATCAACAAATCACACCCAGGACATGATCAGTGAACACCCTTACCACCGCCTTCAAGGCAGTCGAACCCTGCATTCAGACAAGTGACTCACCTCTAGCGCGTACTGATACAAGGCATTTCGGCATTGTGTGTCGTCAAAGGTAAAATTTGGCCCATCAGGGTGTTGCCAGCTGTATTTCATAGTATGAGCCGATTAAGTGGATTATTCGGCTCAGAATTACATTATATTTTGAGCCGAATAAGATATTTATTCGGCTCATTTTAATTTTTGCGCTTTTCAGATCGAGATACAGCGCCATTCCACCCTATGCAAAGCGTTCATCTAATAGGCGAGCAAACTAATCCTATTACTCAGGAAGAAATAAAGGCCTTTTAGTATCAATAAATAAAAATTCACGAATCAAAAATAACATCTTAAGCATCGTTTACTCTTGAGACGTATTGCTTTTTTCAGGGGAGAACTCGGCTGCACGCTCCAAAAGCCATGATCTAAATGCTTCTACATAAGGTAAGCCTGCACTGTTTGGTTCAATCACAAGATAATGCGCACCAATGGCGATGGGGGCAGAACGTACAGCAGGTACCAAGCGGCCCTCTTGTAGTTCCTTACCGATATAAGCCATATTCGCGAGCGCTACGCCGTGCCCAGCGGCGGCGGCTTGGATAGCTGTATCATCATGTTCGAAACGAATCGCGGTATCCAACAGCACTTTGGCCTCTGGAACAAATTTGAGCCAAAGGCGCCAGTCACGTCCGGTTAGCTCATTAAATATCAATTTAAATTGCTCCATCTCTGAAGGCCGCTTTGGCTTACCACCTGCTAACAGAGCCGGTGAGCATACTGGCATTAACCATTCTGCCATAATGAATTGACTGTTGTCAGGAATGACCGCTTTTGAATCATAAGGATCCCCCAACATATAAACGATACTGACATCGGAGCGTCTGCCTTCTCTTTGATGCGTTTTTCCGTCTGCTTGCAGGTTGATGGGGTAGTTTGGGTAGATAGATTCAAAGTCTGCCAGTCTGGACATTAGCCAACGGATGGCAAAGCTCGTGGTGACCGACAACGTAAGCGCTGGGGTATAACCTAATATTTCTTCAGATACTTGAGAGATATCCTGCATTGCCGGATGGCTGACGGCCAATAGCCGACGCCCGATATCGGTTAACTGAACACCGCGTCCAACTCGATCAAACAATGGCAGGCCATAGTAATCCTCTAATAGCTTAATTTGGCGACTGATGGCGCCTTCTGTTACATGATATTCCATCGCGGCAGATTTAAAACTCATATGCGACGCCGCCGCATTGAAATAAGTCAGAGCGGTTAATGGTGGTAATTTCATTAGCTAGACACTCTTTTAATCTTTACATTATGTAAAGATTAGCAATTATTTAAATCGTTTGTAAGTACTCATAATCCACTGTGTAATGTCTGCTTCGACAAGCTAAACATTAGGCAGTCTATAAATGACCATTGATATCGAAAAAATCAGATCTGAGACCCCTGGGGTAGATAACAGCATTCATCTACTTGCCTCTGGATCTGCTCTTATGCCCCAGCCAGTTATTGATGCGATCATTAATCATACATTGCTCGAAGCTCGCATGGGCGGCTACGAAGCTCAAGCGGAAGAAAGCGAAAAACTGGAGGCGACGTATCAGTCTATTGCGACTCTGATCGGAGCAAAAAAACATGAAATTGCTCTGATGGAAAATGCGACAGCCGCATGGTGTCATGCTTTTTATGCTTTGCCATTAAAAGCAGGCGATAGAGTACTGACTTGTGAAGCAGAGTATGCCGCAAATTATGTGGCTTATTTACAGCGAGTAAAGCGTGATGGCATTGTAATCGACGTTATCCCAAGCGATGAATCGGGAGCCATTGATACTGTAGCGCTTGAAGCAATGATAGATGAGCGGGTTGCTCTGATTGCAATCACCTGGATCCCTACCAATGGAGGACTAGTCAATCCAGCAGCAAAAGTAGGAAAAATCGCTAAGCGCCATGGTATTACCTATTTGTTAGATGCTTGTCAGGCGGTGGGTCAAATGCCAGTCAATGTGCAGCAGCTAGGTTGTGATTTTCTCTCTGCGACGGGAAGAAAGTTCCTTCGCGGGCCTAGAGGGACAGGATTTCTTTATGTTACAGAAGCGTTAATCGAGGGCTTAGAACCTATCGTAATTGATCACTTTGCAGCCCCTTGGGTAGCGAAAGATCAGTATCAATTACGAGGCGATGCACGACGTTTTGAAAACTGGGAAAATTCTTATGCCCTCAGGTCAGGTTTATCGGCAGCAGTAGAATATGCGATGGCAATAGGTCTTGATGACATACAGCAGCGCTCTTGGTACTTAGCAAACTACCTACGAGGACAACTCTCAGACATACCGGGAGCCATCATCCGAGACTTAGGTACTGAGCAATGCGCTATTGTCAGCTTTACCATTGATGGGAAAACACCAAGCAATGCCGTGTCTCAACTTCGGCATAAAAATATTATCATAGGCGCGTCTGACCCTTCGAGCACAAGGCTGGATGCTGAAGCTCGAAACTTACCAAGGGTCATGCGGGCAGCACCTCATTACTACAATACAGAGAGTGAAATTGACCTGTTTATTGCGGCATTAAAGAGCGCTTAAGGGGTCAGAGCAGTTTTTACTATCGAAAGAGAAAAGCCACTTTGCTTTCACAAGGTGGCTTCCAATATTAAAGAGAAGTATCTAGCAGTTCGATTAGGCTGTGGCGATGATATCGTCCATCGCTAGACGAGCTTTTGGTAGGCCGTGGTTCCAATCGTCGCCGTCTTTGTGGTAACCCATTGCCAAGGCAACTTCACACACATGGCCGTCTAACTCTGTAGCAAATGTTTCGCCAATCAACTCAGGATCAACCCCTTCCATCGGTGTAGAAGCAATACCTAAACGCGCCAAGGTATGCATGATGTTCCCCAACGCCAAATATACTTGAGCTTTAGTCCAGCTCGCGTTATTGCCATGTTCGTCGGTATTCATCTCGGCGAATGCATAAGCGCCCATAAAGCTGTCATACATTTCAGCAGGCAAGTGACCTGAGCTTACTTCAGCATCGACACGCTTTCTGAATTTGTCTTTCGTAAAAGTCGGATCATACGCCAGTAGCAAGGTGTGTGACGCTTCTTTTGCATGCAGTTGATTGAACTGATGTTTATTGGCAAAGGTGTCATGCAAACGCTGTTTACCTTGCTTACTTTCTACCAAGACGAATTTCCATGGCTGAGAGTTGATAGAAGAAGCTGACAAACGGATTGCTTCTTTGATCACATCTAGATTTTCAGGCGAGATACGCTTATCCGCATCGTATTTCTTAGCCGTATAGCGGCTGTTCAAGTCTTGAATAATTTGGTGAGTCATCATCTTCTCCAACGAGTCATAAGGGTAATAACGAATTGAAGCCATTATAAATGCATCACTTTAAATTTATAATTAACCGTATAGACTAAACTCTTTAAATTTTTTGTTAATAATTTTCTTTCTGCTTAGGCATAAAAAAAGCCACGATGCTTTCACATCATGGCTTTTAAAAGAATGAAATCACCTAATACAGATCAAATGTATTCGACTTTCTCAATCTCATATGTTGCTTCGCCGCTTGGGATTTTAACAACGACTTCGTCGCCTTCTTCTTTCCCAATGATGGCTTTCGCGATTGGTGAAGCGTAAGAAATCTTCTTCACTTTCACGTCGGCTTCATCATCCCCTACAATTTTGTAGGTTACGGTTGCTTCTGTATCCACATTAAAAAGTGTCACGGTCGTGCCGAAAATCACTTTGCCGGAAGCCGGTACAGATTTCACGTCGATTACTTGTGAATCAGACAGCTTGCCTTCGATCTCTTTGATACGACCTTCAGCAAAACCCTGCTCTTCACGAGCTGCGTGATATTCCGCGTTTTCTTTAAGATCGCCATGCTCACGAGCGGTTGCGATATCCGCAATCACGCGAGGACGAACTACGGTTTTAAGATGATTAAGCTCTTCACGTAGACGAGCTTCACCTTCTACCGTCATTGGTACTTTTTTCATTATTTCCCCAAGTGCAAATCTTGCAGTCTTCTAACTTTTGTTTCACCTTTCAAGCTGATCGCCATGCTAGTCGCTTCAGCGCCGGCCAATGTTGTAGTGTAACAAACCTTTCGCTGCAATGCTGTGCGGCGAATGACAGAAGAGTCAGCAATTGCCTGTGTGCCTGATGTGGTGTTGATAATATAATCAATTTCACCATTTTTCAGCATATCAACAATATGAGGACGTCCTTCGTTTACTTTATTTACTTTGCTTATTGCCACACCGCGCTCAGATAAGAATTTTGCGGTGCCTTCGGTACCGACAATATCAAACCCTAATTCGATCAAGCGATGAGCAACATCAACCGCACCTTCTTTATCCATATCACGAACACTGATGAAGGCTCGTCCAGACGTTGGCAACACAGTACCGCCACCTAGAACCGCTTTACCAAAGGCTTCAGCGAATGTATCGCCCACACCCATGACTTCACCAGTCGATTTCATTTCAGGGCCAAGAATAGGGTCAACGCCTTGGAATTTATTGAACGGGAAAACCGCTTCTTTCACGCTGTAGTAAGAAGGAATGATTTCACTCGTGAAACCAAGCTCTTCTAGCGTTTTACCCGCCATAACTAGCGCAGCAACTTGTGCGAGAGAGCGACCAATACACTTAGAAACAAACGGTACCGTACGTGATGCGCGAGGGTTAACCTCAATCACATAGATTTCGCCGTCTTGTACCGCAAGCTGAGTATTCATCAAACCGATAACACCAAGCTCAAGCGCCATGTTTTTAATCATCTCGCGGATGTCGTCTTGAACATTCGCTGGCAATGAATAAGGAGGCAAAGAACACGCTGAGTCACCTGAGTGAACACCGGCTTGTTCAATGTGCTGCATGATGCCGCCGATAACCACTTGATTACCATCACTGATACAGTCGATGTCAATCTCGATCGCCGCATTCAAAAAGTAATCCAATAAGACTGGGCTGTCGTTAGACACTTTCACAGCCGTTGTCATGTAGCGCATCAATTCTTTTTCGTTATAAACGATTTCCATTGCACGTCCACCCAGTACATAAGATGGGCGAACAACAAGAGGATAACCGATTTCAGCGGCTTTCATCGCGGCTTGGTCAACGCTACGCACGGTAGCATTATGCGGCTGTTTGTAACCTAGACGCTGGATCATGCTTTGGAAACGTTCACGGTCTTCGGCACGGTCAATCGCTTCTGGCGTTGTACCAATAATAGGCACGCCTTCGTTTTGCAAGGCACGAGCAATTTTCAGCGGTGTTTGACCACCAAACTGAACGATCACACCTTTTGGCTTTTCTTTGCGAACGATTTCAAGTACGTCTTCCAGAGTAACTGGCTCGAAGTACAAACGATCCGACGTATCGTAATCGGTAGAAACTGTTTCTGGGTTACAGTTAACCATGATGGTTTCGTAACCCGCTTCGCGTAAGCCTAGCGCCGCGTGTACACAGCAGTAATCAAACTCGATACCTTGACCGATACGGTTTGGGCCACCACCTAGGATAATGATTTTATCTTTATCAGTCGGCGCCGCTTCACACTCATCTTCATAAGTGGAATACATGTACGCTGTGTTGGTCGCGAATTCTGCAGCACAAGTATCAACACGCTTGTAGACTGGGTGCACATTGACTAAGTAACGACGCTCGCGCAATGACTTCTCAGTCACTTGCAACAAGCTTGCTAGGCGAGAATCGGAGAAACCTTTACGTTTCAAGCGACGCATTACGTCGTAAGTCATGTCGGTTAGGCCTTTATCAGCCAGACCCGCTTCTTCTTTGATCAAGTCTTCGATCTGTACAAGGAACCAATGATCGACACCTGTATCGGCGTAAATTTCATCAATTGTCATGCCAGAACGGAACGCATCGCCAATGTACCAAATGCGGTCTGCACCTGGATTTTGAAGCTCATACGCAAGTTTTTCTTTGCTGTTTTCTTCAGAGAAATCCAACTGAGGATTAAAGCCATCCGCGCCGACTTCTAAGCCACGCAAGGCTTTTTGCAAAGACTCTTGGAAAGTACGGCCAATCGCCATCACTTCACCCACTGACTTCATTTGCGTCGTTAGACGGTCGTTCGCCGTTGGGAATTTTTCAAAAGTGAAACGAGGAATTTTCGTCACAACGTAGTCGATTGCAGGCTCGAAGCTCGCTGGCGTTTGACCACCAGTGATGTCATTTTGCAATTCGTCTAGGGTGTAACCGATTGCCAATTTCGCGGCAATTTTAGCAATTGGGAAACCTGTCGCTTTCGATGCCAAGGCAGAAGAACGAGACACGCGAGGGTTCATCTCGATAACCACCAAACGGCCGGTTTTCGGATCCATACCAAACTGTACGTTTGAACCGCCGGTCTCAACACCGATTTCACGCAATACCGCCAAAGAAGCGTTACGCATGATTTGGTATTCTTTATCCGTTAGTGTTTGTGCTGGCGCAACAGTAATGGAGTCACCTGTGTGAACCCCCATAGCGTCAAAGTTTTCGATTGCACAAACAATGATGCAGTTGTCTTTTTTGTCGCGGACAACTTCCATCTCGTACTCTTTCCAACCGATCAAAGATTCGTCGATTAGCAGTTCGTTAGTTGGGGATAAGTCCAAACCACGAGTACAGATTTCTTCAAACTCTTCCATGTTATACGCGATACCGCCGCCGGTGCCGCCCATGGTGAAAGAAGGTCGAATAATACAAGGAAAGCCTAAATCAGCTTGTACGCTTTTCGCTTCTTCCATGCTGTGAGCGATGCCGGCACGAGGACACTCAAGACCAATTGCCTTCATTGCTTGGTCGAAACGATTACGGTCTTCCGCTTTGTCGATGGCGTCTGCCGTCGCACCAATCATTTCAACATTGTATTTAGCTAATACACCGTGACGTTCAAGATCCAACGCACAGTTCAGTGCTGTTTGGCCACCCATGGTTGGTAGCACAGCATCTGGACGCTCTTTCTCGATGATTTTTTCAACCGTTTCCCACTCAACCGGCTCAATGTATGTTGAGTCCGCCATCACAGGGTCAGTCATGATGGTTGCTGGATTTGAGTTCACTAGAATAACGCGGAAACCTTCTTCGCGTAGCGCTTTACACGCTTGAGCACCAGAATAGTCAAATTCACAGGCCTGACCGATAACGATAGGACCTGCACCTAGAATTAAGACGCTTTTAATATCAGTACGCTTTGGCATAGTGTTTCGTTCCTGCTCAGGCTTTGTTGGCTTTGATGTTTTCGATAAACTGATCAAACAGTGGCGCAACGTCATGCGGCCCTGGGCTCGCTTCCGGGTGACCTTGGAAGCTGAACGCGCTCTTATCAGTACGGGAAAGTCCCTGCAAAGAACCATCGAACAAGGATTTGTGCGTCATCTTAAGATTGGCAGGCAATGTGTCTTCGTCTACCGCAAAACCATGGTTCTGGCTGGTAATCATCACAGTGCCTTTTTCAATGGCTTGTACTGGATGGTTAGCGCCGTGGTGACCAAATTTCATTTTCTTCGTTTGCGCGCCAGAGGCCAACGCCAATAACTGATGACCAAGACAGATACCGAAAACAGGAATCTCTGTTTCTAGAATCTCTTTGATTGCTTGAATCGCGTAATCACATGGCTCTGGGTCACCAGGGCCATTAGAAAGGAAAATACCATCTGGATTCAAAGCGAGCACATCACTTGCTGGCGTTTGTGCTGGCACAACCGTTAGACGGCAACCGCGCTCAACCAACATACGCAAGATGTTCTGCTTCACACCAAAGTCATAGGCAACCACGTGGAAATCGAATGATTCAGGGGTTGTATGGCCTTTTACTAGATCCCAAGTAGACTCCGTCCACTGGTAAGTCTCTTTAGCAGACACTTCTTTCGCTAAATCCATACCCTTAAGGCCAGGAAATGCTTTTGCCGCAGCAATAGCAGCGTTTTCGTCTAGATTTTCGCCAGCCATGATACAGCCAGATAGAGCGCCTTTTTCTCGCAGAATACGTGTTAACTTACGCGTATCAATATCTGCAATGCCAACAACGCCTTTTCGCTTTAAATAAGAGCCTAAAGACTCTTGTGAGCGCCAGCTGCTTGCCATCAAAGGAAGATCACGAATAATCAAGCCTTCACACCAAACGTTATTTGATTCTTCATCTTCAGAGTTAACGCCAGTATTCCCAATATGGGGATAGGTCAAAGTGACCATTTGTCGAGCATAGGAAGGATCTGTAAGAATTTCTTGATAACCAGTCATCGAAGTGTTGAATACCACTTCGGCTGTTGAGGAGCCATCTGCTCCGATCGACACCCCTTTAAATACAGTGCCGTCTTCTAGAGCAAGAATCGCTGATGTTGCCAAAGGAACCTCCCGTTTAGAGCCTATCAGGTTGCAAAAAAGCGAGAGAACCATCGGCTCATCTCGCTTTTAAGAAATTGCGTTTTTGCCGTTCATCCATTGATCAATAATCAAGGGATCTCGCGTTCAAAAAATCTGCCCAATTTTACTCTTATACGCCCTTAGCGTCCACCGCAAAGCCACGTAAATTAACAAAAACTCTGAGTTTATTTCAAAATTCAATTGACTTTATGGTCAAGAATAGATAATCGGCCACTATCTATTAGCACAAGAGTCCATCGGCTACTTCTTGAGCAACTTCATAGCCTTTTAGATTTCCTAACACAGCTAAAGAGAAGGTCATCGCAGCAGCAGGGCCCTGTCCAGTAATAATGTTATCGTCCATCACGATTGGCTGATCCGAGATATATTCTGCACCGATTAGGCCTTTTTCAAATCCTGGGTAACAAGTAGCCTGTTTATCCGCAACAAAACCATGCGTACCAAAAACTAACGCAGGTGCCGCACAAATCGCACAAAGCAACGCATCTTGAATGTCGTGCTTTTCCAATATATCGATCAATAATTCACAGTCACGTAAATGCTCAGCGCCAGGCATGCCACCAGGTAAAACAATGGCATCGTATTGAATGCCGACCACCTCTGGCAACAACACATCCGCTTCAATTTTACAGCCATTGGCGGCCGTAATATTCTTAGAATCATGTACGCTGGCTACCGTGACATTAACACCACCACGGCGCAACACATCGATAATAGTGATTGCTTCAATATCTTCACTGCCGTTTGCAATAGGGACTAATACATTACTCATGGTTTGATTCCTTCTTTCAATTCGTGCTTTCTATTTTATAAAAACTCACCAACAACACACATCGCTCTAGACTAGATAACATGGCAGAGGTGACAAATAAGCATTACACGCAGACATTTAATGTGAACAAACACGCGGTTTCTCGCCCTTGCTCCGTTGTATAGTAATTTTTACGGCGCCCTACTTCGTCAAAACCTAATGATTGATAAAGCCGTATCGCACCTATATTCGATTCACGCACCTCTAAGAGATACTCTATCACCCCTTGGGCGGCCGTTTGTTCGATCCAAGCAGACAATAACTGTTTAGCCAAGCCTTGGCGACGCTGAGTTTGATCCACCACAATCAGTTCTAATTCTGATTGCTCGAACAATAAAGACGCTGTTAACCAGCCAACCAGTGTTGTCTCATTGTGTTGCACGTCGGCTGCGCGCTCTTTTAAAGTCGCTTCGACGACCCAATTAACACGCGAGACGAGCGCCTCTTCGACCAGCGTCGCACTCCAAGGATGAGGATTCGACTCTTGATCCAGCAGGATAAGCGCTGCCGCATCAGCTAAGGTTGCAGGACGCACTATAAATGAGGTCATAACAAATTTCTTTTAGTCAAAATTAGAAAGCTAGCTAAAAATAGAACTAGCTGTTTTGAAACAAGGCACTCTGCATAATCTGCCAAGCGTCTTTGCGTAACTCGGGGATACGGTAGAGTTCAGGCAAACTCACAATGCGCGCGACGGGGAATGCCTTTATGGCGCAGTCCGCAGACAACTCATCATATAAGGTCGCAATATTGTCACCCGCCAACACCACTTTTGGCTCACCACGAAAAAATTGGGTGAAGCCCAATACAAAACTCTCTAATGCGCCCAATAACCAGTCTTGTCGCACTAAAAAATAAGGATTCCTCAACGCACCAGGCCAAGATAAGCCACGACAGTCCCATTCCTCGATAGGTGTTTTTAACAACGCCTGAGCCATTTTTAACGCTAAACGATCAATCTCTTCTTGTTGCGTAAATACCGTAGGCACTTCGCTTAAAATCAGTAGTTGATTCGCAAACACATACCCTCTTAGCTCAATTCGTGTAATCGCTGTCGTCGAAGACACGGCTTCAATAGGCACTTCTATATCAACCGCTAACTCTTCAATCGGTTGTAGATCTTCAACGACAATTTCAGGGCCTGCATTTAGCTGCTCGCGCAAATACGCCACCGATTGCTCTTTTTCTTCTGGAGCAATTTTAGCCACAGGTTCTGGCATTGCAGAGCCAAAGCCTTTAGAAGGCGTCACCGCACTAGGTATAGATTCAGTAATAGGCTCAAAGGATTGATCCATTGCCCAAGGTTGCGCAGGATAAAAAACCGTTCCTGTAACCTCATCAGAAGTCGACAACCAAGCCGTTACTCCCATCTGGGCTAAGCAATGCGTCTGAAAAGACTGTTTTTGATCCAATTCGCGCGTCATAGCACCCTTATATTCTCAGAAAAATGACACGATCTAGCCGATTGGCATCGTGACTTTATGAACTCTAATAAAGAAGCGAATATACGCTTTTGGCCAAAAACTTGCCACTTCACGCCCATTTAATCCTAATTTTAACGAACAATATAACAATCATCGATTAACTCCCTTTAGGATGACGTAGTCGGCCATTCTTGACCTGTGTATAATCCTAAGCAATCATCCCTTAACCATTTGCCTTCGAAGGATCACTATTCATGAAATCCCTCATTTCATGTCTTGCTCTTACCCTCGCTGTTTCTTTCAGTGGACTAAGCCAAGCAGACAATTTACCTAATTTAAAAGGTCGAACTATTGTCGCGGTAACCGAAAATGCTTACACACCGCTTAACTTTGCAGATCCGGCAACAGGAAAAGGCATCGGCTGGGAATACGATGCGATGAACGAAATTGCCCGCCGTTTAAATGCCAAAGTTGATTGGCAATTAAGCAGCTGGGATACCATGATCCAAGCAGTAAAACAGGGACAATATGATATTGGTATGGATGGCATCACTATTAATGCTGAACGCGCCAAACAAATCCAGTTTTCTGATCCTTATATGACATCCCAGCAATTCATGTTAGTGCGAGCAGATGAAACTCGCTTTGATGATGCTAAGTCTTTCGCGGCGAATAAAAACCTTCGTTTTGGCGCTCAAGCTGGTACCACCAATTTTTATGTGGCGGTCTATGATGTGTTAGACGGAAATGAAAACAACCCTCGTATCACCTTACTCGATACATTTGGCACCTCGGTACAAGCATTGAAATCTGGTGACGTAGATTGTGTACTCATGGATTCAACTTCCGCTCGCGGCTACATGGGCGCGAACCCTGGCAAATTTAAAATTGTCGGCGGCCCGCTTGGTTCCGAAGATTTTGGCTTTATCCTAACCCCTGGATCTGATCTTCTGAAACCGGTTAATGCGGCAATCAAAAGCATGAAAGCCGATGGCACTATGGAAGCGCTAAACAAAAAATGGTTTTTTGACTACAACCAAACAAAGTAAGCCTTCTGAACCATCACACTCTGTGTAGTGTGATGGTCAATTTCGATTCATTCAACCGCGATAGAGCGGTCTAGCTATTTGATAATTATGCCCTTTAAAAAGACCTTAGACCGTACCCCATGGTGGCTTGTCGCGACCATTATCATTTCATTAATGCTCATCTGGCATATGATTTCAGACCAAAGCTACCAACGCATTGCTGGGGCATTAAGCAAAGGACTGTTAACCACGCTAGGCGTGACATTGAGCGCTTTTTTCCTAGCCAGCGTGATGGGGTTATTAGTTGCTTTATCTGGATTTTCTCGCTTTCGTATTGCACGGGAACTTAGCCGCTTCTATGTGGAGATTGTTCGCGGCGTGCCGGTGCTTGTTTTACTCTTTTACATTGCTTTTGTCGGCGCGCCAGAGCTGGTTAAATTCTATAACTGGGTATTACAAATCCCCATTGAATCTGGATTATTAGATAAAGCCCAAACGCGCGACTTCAACATGCTATGGCGTGCTATTTTTGCGCTCTCTATTAGCTACAGTGCATTTATTGCGGAAGTCTTCCGGGCGGGCATTCAAGAAGTAGGTAAAGGACAAATTGAAGCAGCAAAGGCATTAGGTTTGTCGAACTGGCATCGCTTTCGCTTCATTACGTTTCCACAAGCCATCCGTAAAATTCTCCCGCCATTGGGCAATGACTTTATCGCCATGATCAAAGACTCGGCATTGGTCTCCGTGCTCGGTGTGCAAGACATCACTCAGCTTGGCAAGATATTCAGCTCATCGACTTTTCAGTTTTTCGAAACCTATAACGTCGTGGCGTTTATGTATTTGGTACTAACGCTTTCCCTATCTCTTATGATTCGAGGGTTTGAAGCTCACCTTAGACGCAATGATCATCATTGACTAAAGACGCGCTATCACTCGAATACATTATGTAAGCTTGGAGAAGCGTGTTTGAATCGAGTAATCCTTGTTCGGACCCACCACCGAAAAGCTCAGTTCAAATTTATCGTCTGACAAAAATTCAAACTTGGCGTCGTAATGATCTTTGATACACAAGTGGTGAGAGGTCAGGGTACTGGCTTGAGTAAACGCAAAACTCAAGAACAACTCGCCTTTCGTGGCGCCATCAGAAAAGTAAATATCAAACCCTGCGTCCGTCATCCTATAGGTGTAGCGTCTAAACGCATTGGGCTTTTTATGTTCTGAATTCGGCAAGACCATGGCTTCTTGAAAATCTAGCCATTGCTCATTATCGGTATGACGCTGAAAACTGGCTTTTCCGTTGATATTGCCAAAGCCCGAAATTACTCTCTGCACTTCCCAGTCTCCCAGAAAGTACGATAAAACGTCTTTTGCTGCTATTGCATACATGCACACAAACACTCTATTTTTGCCAAGATGGTTTACGAATAAGAAGACAGCTAGCACCCTAGCCGTGCTGCCACTCTCTCTAATTAGGAGTACTTATAAATTCAACAATTAACATTATTAATACAATAATTCTGGATTGATATCATCCAGCTTCTCAGTACCTGACAATGCCATCGCTACTTCAAATTCTTCGCGTAAAATACGTAACATATGAGCAACACCTGGCGCACCCGCAACAGCCAAGGCATAAAATTGCGCCCGACCTAACAATACAGCGTTCGCGCCAAGAGCAATCGCTTTAAAAACATCCGTTCCCCGCTGAATACTGCCGTCCATTAAAACCACAAAATCCTTGCCAACCTTCTGCCGTATTCTTGGCAATACCTCTATAGGGCTCGGCACACAATCTAGTGTTCTACCACCATGGTTAGATACAACAACCCCTTTAGCACCTATTTTCTGAGCTTTTAGAGCATCATCTGGATGTAAAATTCCTTTGATAACAACAGGCAGGCTAGTTTGCGCTATCAACCATTCAATATCTTCCCAAGTAGGTGCTTCGCTCATCATGCCCTGAAATACAATACTTTCATCAGGCATAAACTCTTTCGTAGGCAAGGGTGGACGGTGTATTAAATTAACAGCAGAAACATGATCAGGTAATTGAAATTTTGCACGCTGAGCCCGGTTACGAATACCATGAATCGCTGAATCAACCGTCACGGTCAACGCTGTAAACCCAGCCAACTCTGCTCGTTTCACTAAGTCTAAATTAAAATTACGGTCTAGTTGCCAATACAGCTGAAACCACTTTGGTGTGGTTAGATATGAGCTTATTTCTTCCAATGGCTGGCTACTCAAAGTACTTACCATCATACCCACATCAAGCGCACTGGCCGCTCGTGCGGTGGCGATTTCCCCCTCCTCATGCGCCATTCTTTGAAATGCTACTGGCGCTAACATTATGGGCGTACGCCACTGCTCTCCAAAAATAGTCGTGGCTGTCGAACCACGGGTGACATCTTTTAACACACGCGGGAATATTTTTATTTTGTCTAAAGACGCCCTATTTTCTCTGAGTGATATTTCATCAGCACCGCCGCCATACACATATTCATAAATAGCATGAGGGAGAACATTTTTGGCAAGACGTTCATAATCTGCAAGGCATAGCGCCTCATTAATAGAATTAGAAGAACTCATAAATTATGTATCTACATGCAGTCGAACAAGACGATGATATAAGGCACTTAACTTGATGACTTGTGGATTATCCAAGCCTTGCTCAGTTCCTAACGTTTGAATGGATTGATCTAAATCGTAAAGTATCTCACGCTGTTCATGATCACGAACCATGCTTTCAATCCAGAAAAAACTGGCGAGACGCTGCCCCTTAGTAACGGGCAAAACTTGATGTAAGCTGGTTGATGGGTACAAAATCATATCTCCTGCTTTGAGCTTAACTTTATGCTCTCCATAGGTGTCTTGCACACACAACTCCCCCCCTTCGTACTCACTAGGATTGTTAAGAAACAAGGTAGCTGATAGGTCAGTACGAAGTCGAAAGGGGGTATCCGGCACAATACGAATCGCATTATCAACATGCCATCCATAGTGCCCACCATTCTGATAAGCATTAAACAACGGTGGGTATATTTTACGCGGTAGCGCTGCAGAAACGAATTGCGGACTATTCGCCAACACTTGCAAAATATGATCGCCCAATTGGCGTGTCAGTGGATCATTAGAGGGTAATTGTTTATTTTTTTTTACTTTAAAAGCCTGCTCACCAGCACTCTTTGATCCTTCCTGCCAATCTGCAGCCGCCAAATGTTGTCGATACTGTTTTAACTCATGCTCAGACAGTACATTCGGAATAGTGATCAACATAATTTCTCTCTATAAAAATAAGCCAAAGGCAATTGGGGTTAGCAACTGCCTTTGACTTTAATGGCTCAACTCAGTAGCCATAAATTAAAATTTATATTTGGCCGTAATACTGGCAGAACGCCCAGCGCCTAAGTAAACAAAATTACCGCCGCGATAGATTGCTGTGTAGTATTCTTTATCCGTAATATTTTGCACATTCATTTGAAGGTCAAAATCTTTATTAACCTGATAAGTGGCAAAAGCATCGTACACAACATAAGAAGGAGCTCGTATGTTAGTGTCTGCAGATGTCCCTGCATCAGGTTGTCCACCTAAGATTTCACTAGAGTAGGTTGCTACTGCGCCAAGACCAAATTTTGGCGTGAAATGGTACTTCATTTGGAGGTTAGCGCTTCTATCAGCAAAATTGGCTTTTGGCTTACCAACATTAGTATCGTCGTAAGACTTTAATGTTTTAGACTTCATTATTGCAAGCCCTGCTTGCGCACTCAACTTAGGCGTTACATTACCAGATAAGCCAAGCTCAATACCTCGTACTCGATTTTTACCCGTATTCAGAGAACCGCCAGACTGATAGGAATCATTGCCTCCTTCAATCACATTGTCTTTCGTAATTTGAAACAGAGCAGCCGTTAATAATAACTTGTGATCCATCAAGTTCCATTTGGTTCCTACTTCTAAATTGGTTGTTTTTTCTGGCTCTGCATTGCTGTAGTTTCCATCAGAATCAACACAAACACCGCCATAGCCACAACCAGAAACAGAATCTATTTCCCCGCCATTAATATTAGAAGACGTTGACCAAGTAGCATAGACATTCCCATGCTCCCATGGAGAATATACAGCCCCAAAGTGACCATTAAAGAAGCCATCACTGTACTTATAATTCCTCTCAGCTACAGCGTTACCTCCGCGATCCGTCGATGCGGCAATAAATGCATCATAATCAAAATAATCATATCGAACACCACCATGCACTTCCCAATCGTCAGACAAAGTGACGGTATCCATTAGGTAGGCTGACAAGGTTTTAATTCTCGCTGTACTAGAGGCCTCATTATTTCTAGTGACAGATCCCTGCCATATAGAATTGTCTGCATTCAATGGGTCAACCGTAATAGGTAAGCCCGTTACGGTGTAAGCTCCCGTGCTATTTCGACCGCCATTCGCGTCTGTATGCTCATCAGCGTACTCAACACCCGCAACAAAAGAATTTCGTTTACCAAACAACATAGAATCCCAAATAAAGTTCGTTTGGTTTCCTACATATTCATTTTCCTGCCAGCCATTAAAGGCTGTAAATGATGAAGTGCCTTGCACCGCAGAAGTAATGTAATCGTTAAGCGTTTTACCGACTCGTGTTTTGTTTTCTAAGCGCAAATCATCAGTTAAATAAGCTTCTACCTTGATCGTTGCAATATCCGCTTCGCTTTTGTCAAAATCTAAGCCATTTTGTCCAACATAGTCATACTTTCTCACCTCTCCCGTATTGCTATCCATTGAATAACCAACATCTTGTTTGTCATTCGCTCGGAAGTAATAATAATCTGCGCTAATAGTAACGTCAGTATTTGGCTCATAAACCGCAGAAATCAGAAACCCCTCTTGGTCTATCGCGTCTTCTACGCGATCTGTATCTGCATCAGAGAGCAACGCATTAAATCGTATGGCAAATTCATCATTTACAACTTTGTTAGTATCAAGCGTAAAACGCCTCTTATTATCCGTACCTATGGTGCCACCAATGATGGCAAAATCTTCGTTATAAGATGCTTTCTTGGTTACTGAGTTTACCGCTCCCCCTGTCGTTCCACGACCTCCAAAAGTAGAGCTGGGGCCTTTAGAAATTTCCACCTGCTCTAAAGCAAAAGTTTCTCGAGAAATAAGGCCTGGCTCACGTAAACCATCGGTATACACATCACTTCTCGCTTCATAACCACGGATTATGTAACGATCGCCAAAGGAGTTGCCACCTTCTCCTGTACCTAAAGTAATGCCCGGTTGAGCGCTCAAAATAGACTCTAGATCCGTTTTACCAGAATCTTCTATCTTCTCCTTTGTCAAAACGGTAATGGTTTTAGGTGTATCCGCTATGTCTCGGGTATATTTCGAATCAGACATTTTTTTTGCTTTATACCCAGCCCCAGCCTCTGCGTATGGATTGTCGTCTCCTGCCACCTCAGTATCTTCAACTAATAACGTATCTAACGTTTTCTCAGCGGCAAATACTTGAGGTGCAAATGAAGCTGAAATAGCCAACGCTATTAAGCTCATTTTCATAGGAGCAAGCGACGCTGATCGACTGCCTTCGACTGAACTACGAATATTGATATGTTCCAATTAACTATCCCCGATCTAAAGTGATATTAAATTCTTATAAATGAGATTGATTATTATTAGCATTTAATAATTTTAGTCAACCTGATACGTCATAATGCTTACATTATTTTACAAATGAATTAGATGGAAAATTATGGATTTGATACTGGACATGAATGGTAATGATAATTAATATCATTACGTTATAAAAACTAAACACTCGATGGGTCTTATAGAAAATGAAATTAAACTTAACAATACCGCTTAAAACACTAGTAAATGGGGCGCTTATTACTGCTTTTGTAATGACTACCAACCTCTATGCCAGCGGTAATTTAAATGTATATTCCGCCCGAAAAGAAGCGCTTATCAAGCCGGCGTTAGATGCTTTTGCGAAAAAATACAGAGTAAATGTTAATTTAATAACCGCTAATGCGGATGTGCTTCTTAATCGACTGATAAACGAAGGCGATGCCAGCCCTGCAGATATTTTTATAACAGTGGATGCTGGACGATTATTTCGGGCGAAAGAAGCTGGTGTTCTCAAACCCGTTGAAACAGATTATCTAACCAAAACAGTTCCTGCTCATTTACGTGACAAAGATAACTATTGGTACGGTTTATCTCAGCGTGCACGAGTAATATTTTATAATCCGAAGCGAATTAATAAGTTTGACTTTTCAACATATGAAGACCTTGCCAACCCAAAATGGAAAGGCAAGATATGTACCCGTTCGTCATCAAATATTTATAATCAATCATTAGTTGCCTCGATGATTGCAACGCAAGGAAAAGAAAACACACTGAACTGGATAAAAGGCTTTGTGGACAACCTTGCTAGACCACCATTTGGCGGTGATACTGACTTACTTCATGCCGTGGCGGCTGGTGTTTGTGACCTGACTATTGCGAACACTTACTATTTTGGGCGCATGGGACAAAGCAACAATAAAACAGATCAAAAGACTTACCAAAGCCTCGCTTTATTTTGGCCAAACCAAGGTGTTGACGAGCGTGGTGCTCACGTAAACGTTAGTGGTATTGGGATGACTAATTCGGCTAAAAACACTCGGAATGCACGACGCTTAATGCAATTTTTAACGAGTGAAGACAGTCAAAAATGGTATGCAGACGTTAATAATGAATACCCTGTTAAAGTCGGTATTCCTGCACCGAGAAATTTACAAGTATTCGGCACATTTAAAGCTGACACCCTATCTCTGAGCGCCTTAGGTGAAAACAATAGGTTGGCGGTAGAGCTGATGGATCAAGGTGGCTGGAAATAAGCCACTAGAACTACTAAACCTCTCATTTTTTAGGCTCAAAATAAAAGAGGGTTCTCTTTATACAAAAGTAATCATCAACGTCATTTTCTTCGTTCTTTTTATCAGGTCACTTCTTGATCTATGTCTACTAGGCTCGTTGTTACTAGCAGTAGACTAATGTCGCGCGAGTGACATAAAAACGATTTTCTGCCACTCAATTGTATTGTTTCATCCACAACAACAAGGGGTAGGGTTATGTCATTACAAGGTAAAGTGGCACTAGTAACTGGTGCTGGACAAGGTATTGGTCGAGCTATTGCGTTACGTTTAGCAAAAGAAGGGGCTGATATTGCTCTAGTTGATTTAAACGAAGAAAAAATACTTGCTGTCGCTCGTAAAATAGAAGGCTTAGGACGAAAAACAGCCATTTTTAAAGCCGATGTTAGCGATCAAAAACAAGTCTATGCCGCGATCGACCACGCTGAAAAAGTATTGGGTGGTTTTGATATTATGGTGAATAACGCGGGTATCGCGCAAGTACAAGCGATTTCGGATGTGACACCAGAAGAGCTCGATAAAATCCAAAAAATAAACGTCGGCGGTACGCTTTGGGGAATTCAAGCCGCCGCGAAAAAATTTATTGCTCGCAAGCAAAAAGGCAAAATTATCAACGCATCTTCCATTGCAGGTCATAATGGATTTGCTCTGCTGGGTGTTTACTCGTCTACCAAATTTGCAGTTCGCGCTCTAACTCAAGCTGCGGCGCAAGAGTACGCAAGCCAAGGTATCACAGTGAACGCTTATTGCCCTGGCGTAGTTGGAACAGACATGTGGGTTGAGATTGATAAACGCTTTTCTGAAATCACCGGAGCAGCGGAAGGTGAAACCTACAAAAAATATGTAGAAGGTATCGCGCTTGGTCGTGCGCAAACACCAGAAGATGTCGCAAATTTTGTATCCTATCTTGCTGGCCCAGACTCTGATTATATGACAGGGCAAGCGCCATTGATCGATGGTGGCATGGTTTATCGTTAACCGATCAACAACATAAATGACAATACTAAAAAGCCACCATACATCTCGTATGGTGGCTTTCTTATCTGACCATCACAAAGAAATAACAGGTCTCTAGGCGCTAAAAAACGAAATGAACCAAGGCTTGTAGCACAACAAACGACATCACACCCGCTAGAATATCGTCTACCATGATACCAAAGCCGCCACCGACATTTTTATCCAACCAAGAAATGGGCCAAGGCTTCAAGATATCAAACAAGCGAAACAAAACAAAACCCAACACTATGTAAAACCAGCCTGCTGGCGCTAGCCACATGGTAATCCAGTAACCGACAAACTCATCCCAGACAATCCCAGAGTGATCATGAACACCTAAATCTTTGGCCGTTTTATGACAAAGATAAATACCCACGACCGAGGTAATAATCAGCATCAGTAAATATTGCTGATTCGTTAAATGCTGAAGAATAAAATAGAAAGGTATAACCGCCGCCAGCGTACCAAACGTACCTGGTGCTTTTGGTGCTGCGCCCGAACCTAAGCCGAATGCTAAAAAATGTATTGGATTTCGCCAAATGGAACGAGGTACAGGATGTGCCATGAATATTTTCCGTGTCTATTAAAATCTAAAATTAGAGTAAATAACCATCGTCATTTGCTCATTAAAAATGTTGCCAGCCTTCTAGCTCACCATGATAACCATCAATTTCAAAACCAGATTCCACGATGGTCCCTATTTTAGTGCAAGGCAAATGCAATGTCTGGGTAATTAACGAAATCTCTTCGGCCATCTCTGGCGACGCGGTAAAGCAAAGTTCATAATCATCACCACCGGTTAACGCAAGCACTGTTGCCAGCTCGGGTTGCCATTGGCACAACTCATTAGAAATAGGCAGTGCATGAACCTCTAATTTTGCCCCGACACCGGACGCCTTTAGTATGTGCTGAAGATCTTGCGCCAGTCCATCAGAAATATCCATCATCGCATGCACGACTCGTTTTAAGGCCATGCCGGCAATTAAACGCGGTTGGGGGCGCCAAAATCGATCATAAAAATAGTCAAAACGCTCGCTGGTTACTTGAACCTCTCCCGTGACAATCGGCACCGCAGCGCTGGCATCACCCAACAGACCAGTCACATAAATATCATCACCGACGTTAGCATGGGAACGCAGTGGTACTTGATCCGCTTCCACATAGCCATGCACTTGTAAGGTAATGGTTAATGGCCCTTTTGTTGTGTCACCACCAACTAAAATCAATCCAATGGGTTCTGCAAGCTCAGCCATGCCTTGCGCTAAACCGGCAAGCCATTGCGGATCAGATTCTGGAATCGTGAGAGCGAGAGTGAAAAAAGCGGGTTTCGCACCCATTGCCGCCAAATCACTCACACAAGTGGCAACGGCTCGGTAGCCAATATCTACAGGGTCTGCGTCTACTGGAAAGTGCCGCCCTTCTACTAAGGTATCCATCGAAAATACTAAGCTTTGACCAGAAGGCACCACGACTTGCGCGCAATCGTCCCCAATACCCAATAATATATCGTTACGCCCATGCGTATCCGCCATCATTGAGGCTTGGAAAATATTTTGTATTAACTCAAATTCTTTCAACAGAATACCCTTTTTCTGATACCGTTTAACGCCCGACCATAGCACTAGAAAATCTGACTATCGTACTAGAAAGCCTGACAATGAGACCCTACAGTGGCTGTTATTCATGGCTAAAGAGAATACCCCATTGGCCAAACAATGTCAGACACGGCATCGCGGCTTAGCGCCCTAAGATTTCAGCTCTTTCGTCAAGGCATTCATAGGAGCCCATTTCGAACTCTCGACAAATCCACGGGCGATTTTCATAAATAGTACACATCAAGGTGTCACGGTCGACCGCGGAACACCAGCCATCGTCTAAACGCAGCATGGTTTCTGCCCCCCATTCATCCACAGAAATATGCTTCTCTGGCACGCCTGTATCAGTAATAATCATGACCTCTAAGCGACAACAGCACGCCTCACAATTGGAGCACGAAACTTCTGGAACGGTGACATTTTTAATCGGAATGGTCATTGCTATCTATCGTTAATTAAGTCGCTCTATAGTACTGCAAAATACAAAGAGGTAATAATTGTATATTAGCCATAAAAAAGCCCCTGCATGATCACTTTTCAGTCATCCTACTGGGGCTATTTGCCATTTCACAATGGCGTTATCTCATTGACTCACATCGCCGAAAAGACAATGTTTTAGCTGTTTCGACGAGCCGCGATTTCTTCACGACGAACGCGTTGTGCTAATTTATCAAGAATACCATTAACGTATTTATGGCTTTCTGATGCACCGAATCCTTTCGCAAGCTCAACACCTTCGTTGATAACAACACGATATGGAACATCCAAACGCTCAGACAATTCATACGCACCGATACGCATAACGGCAAGTTCGATCGAGTCTAATTCGCTCAACGAACGATCCAAAAGCTCTTCGAACAAATCGTCTAATTTTTTTGCACGACTAGTAACGCCTTGCAACAATTCACGGAAATAGGCCTTATCACATTCGCTCATGTCTTGGTCTAGGGTGAATTGTGTTTCGATTTCACTGACAGGTGAATGATTCATCTGCCATTGGTAAATCGCCTGTAGTGCCAAACGACGAGAAGCACTGCGCATTTGAGAACGTGAAGGTTTTTTTACCTTACGTTTCTTCGGTGCCGGATTTTGGTCGTTTGTTGTTTCCACTTCGCTCATTTTTTGCCTCAGTTATCCAGACTACGTAGGACAGCCACGGTTTCTAGGGCAGACAATGCTGCTTCTGACCCTTTATTGCCCGCTTTTGTACCTGCACGCTCAATCGCCTGTTCAATGGTATCTACGGTCAACACGCCGAAAGATACCGGAATACCATATTGTAGCGCTAATTGGCCAAGGCCTTTCACACACTCACCAGCAACATATTCAAAATGTGGCGTACCACCACGAATGACCGCGCCTAACGCGATAATGGCATCGTGCTTTCCTTGGTCAGCCACTTTTTTTACGACCACTGGAATTTCGAATGCACCAGGTGCACGAACAATGGTCAAATCTTCCTTGCGAATACCATGGCGCACTAATGTGTCCACCGCACCTTCTAATAAACTTTCAACGATGTAGCTGTTAAAGCGACCAACAACAAGAGCGAACTTCGCACCTGGTGCTGCGAAGTGACCTTCGTAGGTAGTAATATCGTTCATTATCATCTCTCTTAATCTTGTGTCACGGCTGCTGTATCAGCACCCGGATAAGGAATAAATTCAACCGCTTCTAAATCGAAGCCCGTCACCGAAAATTTCTTCGGTGAACTTAATAAACGCATTTTACGAATACCAAGGTCTCGCAAAATTTGTGATCCAGTACCCACTGTCAAATACGTGCCAGAACCACTTTTATCTGACCCTTTTCCAGCAGGTGGACACAGCGACGCTTCAAAACTGCTCGCTAAATCATTGGTTTTATCTGGGCTGTCGATCAACACAACCACACCTTTCCCTGCTTTACCTATGTATTCAAGTGACTTACTCATCGACCAACGAGGCTCGTCTGACTCACTAAGAATCCCTGCAAAATCACGCGCAGGATCGGCCACATGAACGCGAACCAAACTCGGTTCATCATCACTAATTTCGCCTTTTACAAAAGCAAGGTGAGATAAGCCCTGAACGGTATCACGATAGGTAATCAGATTGAATTCGCCCGCCTCTGATTGCACAGTACGTTCGTTTTCACGAACCACTGTGGTTTCATTCAGCGTACGATAATGTATCAGGTCGGCGATTGTACCAATTTTTATGCCGTGTTTCTCGGCAAACTTTTCTAAATCTGGTCGACGTGCCATTGTTCCATCATCATTGATGATTTCAACGATGACAGAAGCGCCTTCATAACCGGCCATACGAGCCAAATCACAACCTGCTTCAGTATGCCCTGCACGACTTAATACACCACCAGCACGCGCCATCAAAGGGAATACATGACCGGGCTGAACAATGTCTGATGGTTTCGCATTCGCCATCACTGCACGCTTCACGGTTAACGCACGATCTGCGGCTGAGATCCCCGTCGTTACGCCTTCTGCCGCTTCAATCGATAGCGTGAAGTTGGTCGCATAAACCGTACCATTATCATTGACCATCAAAGGCAAATTCAGCTGCTTACAACGCTGTGGCGTTAACGTCAGGCAAATTAGCCCACGCGCGTTAACCGCCATAAAGTTAATGATTTCTGGAGTAATGCATTCTGCTGCAACGATTAAATCGCCTTCATTTTCACGATCTTCATCGTCCATCAAAATAACCATTTTACCTTGACGGAAATCACCTAAAATTTCATCTACACTGTTTAACGCCATCTTAATCTCACTTCTTGTTATATAAGGACAAGTGTCAGGACAAGCTCATTGTGAATACTACGCGTCGTACTTTATCTTTTTCATCGTATTAGAAATCTGTTTCTATGCGTCGTCTTCATAATGATCTAAATATTTAGGAACATAAACTAAGCGAAGGTCTTGACCGACTTGACGCACGGACGTTAACTCTAAATCCAGCGCTTCGCCCATTTGATCCAACGGCAGCTGAAACATTGGTCTAGCAGTCGAACCAAGCAGTTTTGGGGCCATGTAAACGACAATTTCATCGACCAAGCCTGCTTGTATAAAACCACCGGCTAATTCGGCTCCAGCCTCAACCAACACTTCATTAATCCCAGCATCGGCCAATTGTTCCATGGCATTCAATAAATCCAAACGACCATCTTCGCCACGAGGTGCAAAACGAATATCTACGCCTTTTTCTTGCAGCACATCAAGATGCTCAGACTCCACTTCTTCTTCCACGACAAACACACAAGCTTGATGGCTTGGGTAAAGAATTTTAGCTTCTGGAAGAATAGACAGCGCCGTATCCATCACTACACGAAGTGGTTGACGAACATTTTTGGCTTCTGTTGGTTGATCTAAATGATCAATGCGCACTGTCATACTTGGGTTATCAGCTAATACCGAGCCAATACCCGTTACAATGGCATCACTCTGCGCTCGTAAACGCTGCACATCTTGGCGCGCTGCAGCACCTGTAATCCACTGACTTTCGCCAGATTCCATGGCGGTGCGACCATCAACACTCATCGCCAGCTTCACTCGAATAAACGGTAGTCCTTCGCGCATCCGCTTAACAAAACCGGGGTTTAGCGCTTCGCAATCCGCTTCTAACACAGGCCCAACAACCTCGATGCCTGCTTTATCCAATTTAGCCAACCCTTTCCCTGACACCTCAGGATTAGGGTCTTGCATACCAAATACGACTCGTGCGACACCCGCCTTGATCAGTGCATCAGCACAAGGCGGCGTTTTGCCTTGATGGCTGCATGGCTCTAATGTGACGTACGCCGTGGCACCCGTTACATCTTGGCTCGCATCCGCCAGGGCATTTACTTCCGCGTGACCTTCACCAGAGCGTTCATGGTAGCCTTCGCCGATCAATTCATCGTCTTTCACGATCACACAACCCACTCGTGGGTTTGGGTGCGTGGAGTACAGGCCTTTACGAGCCAGTTGTAGCGCTTTTGCCATCCAGTGTTCGTGATTATAAGTCATGATTTATTCTCTTCGTTCAAAACGGGCAATGGTGCATCGTCATCTTTATTGCTTTCTAGATGATCAATAGCATCGCGGAATTCACTAATGTCTTTAAAGCTTCGGTACACGGAAGCAAATCGAACATAGGCAACTTGGTCAAGGCGCTGCAATTCTTCCATCACTGCTTCGCCAGTCCAGCGGGACGGTAACTCGCGTTCGCCTGTGGCTTGCATTCGTTCCATGATGCGAGTAATTGCGGTTTCAACTGCCTCTATACTGACTGGGCGTTTTTCAATGGCTTTTAAAATACCACTGCGCAGTTTTTCTTCGTCGAACAATTCTCGACTGCCGTCGCTTTTAATCAGCTTAGGCATTTGCAGTTCAGCCACTTCGAATGTAGTGAAGCGCTCCTGACAATGGCTACAAGCACGACGACGGCGCACTTGAGAACCTTCAGAGACGAGGCGGGAATCAACAACTTTGGTATCTTGCGTTCCGCAAAATGGACATCGCATGGCATTTCCAGAATGACGGTAAAAAGGGTAATAAAAGCCAATTAAACGACTCTATTTTCTATCAATAATAATACCAATCTCATCTAAATATAGCTACCAAGTGGTACCCGCCCAACGCACCATAAAATGATTTAGATCACAGGGCATGAGGCTAAGTCATTTACCTGTCTTCACTCTTTATTAAGAATCAATAGATTTATAAACCAAGACCTTTGTACAATGTAAAAAACGCGACTAAAACAACAAAAACGGTCAAAAAAAGACCGAATAAGATAAATATATAAGGATATAAAATGCCTTTCGCAGAATTATCAGGGCTCGTGGCAGCGCTTTGCTGGACAATATCTAGCTTGCTGGCACCTAAACTAATTCAACGTTTTGGAACCATGCGTTTTAATACTTTTCGAATCGTAACCGCCAGTGCTATTTTGCTCTTCATCAGCGTCATAACACACCGTTTTGATCCCTCTTTATGGGCACATAAAAACGCCATCATGCTGTCTGGCATATTAGGGATTTTCCTAGGCGATACGTGTTTATTCAGTGCGGTGCATCGTCTTGGCCCCAGACGAGCGGGTATTCTTTTCGCCACCAATGCGCCTATCGCCATCCTACTGAGTTGGTTGTTTTTAAACGAATCACTCACCTTATGGCAACTGTTCGCCTGCGCGTTAGTGCTCATTGGTGTGGTCATTGCGATTCTTTTTGGCAAACGCCAACAAACTCACGACTGGGAACAAACCAAAGGCCGTTTAAGTGTCGGTATCCTGATGGCATTAGGCGGTGCATTAGGCCAAGCCAGTGGCGCCTTGCTAAGTAAACCCGCGCTGCTTGATGGCGCAGACCCCATCGCCGTATCGGCATTACGAGTGTCCACCGCCGCTATCGCCCTCATTCTTGCTTATGGGCTCTATTACCGTCATCACTTACCCGTAAGCGCCACGCCTTTTCAGAACCTCACCAGCAAAGATTTTATGGGATTAGCCACCATTGCGGTGGTCGGTATGGTGATTGGCATGAGCGTTTTGGTCTGGGGAATTGGCCACGCCGACGTGGGCCTAGTAACCACGTTATCGGCCACGGTTCCTGTATTAATTTTACCTGGACTATGGATTACCACCCGACAACGACCTTCGGGTGGCGCTTGGCTAGGCGCAAGTTTAGTTGTTATGGGAGCCGCGCTGATTATTCTTCATTAGGGTCAGCTGTGCTATCCTAAGGGCACTTTGTTTTGTCATCGCCCCTCGCTTTTTATTGGTTCATTAGGGCAAAGAAAAACGAGGCGCTTTCACTTATTTACTCATCTACTTCAGGAAATTAACTCGCTTATGGCTCAGTTTGTTTACAGCATGAACCGCGTAGGAAAAGTCGTACCTCCTAAACGCGAAATTCTTAAAGACATTTCTCTTTCATTCTTCCCAGGCGCTAAGATCGGTGTATTGGGCCTTAACGGTTCTGGTAAATCCACCCTGCTTCGCATTATGGCCGGTGTAGACACTGAGCATAATGGTGAAGCTCGCCCGATGCCCGGTATCAAAATCGGCTACTTGGAACAAGAACCTCATCTTGATCCAACAAAAAACGTTCGCGGCATTGTAGAAGAAGCTTTTGCTGATGTTATTGAAGCAATGGCTCGCTTAGATGCAGTTTACGCAGAATACGCAGAACCCGATGCAGACTTTGACGCCCTAGCAAAAGAACAAGGCCAGCTTGAAGCTTTGATCGAAGCCAAAGAAGGTCACAACCTAGAACGTGCGCTAGAAGTCGCGGCGGATGCCCTTCGTCTTCCTGACTGGGAAGCCAGTGTAGAACACCTTTCTGGTGGTGAACGTCGTCGTGTTGCACTGTGTCGTCTATTGCTAGACAAGCCAGACATGATTCTTCTAGACGAACCAACTAACCATTTGGATGCAGAATCTGTTGCTTGGTTAGAGCGCTTCTTGAAAGATTATCCCGGTACCGTTGTGGCGATTACCCATGACCGTTATTTCCTAGATAACGCCGCCGGCTGGATTCTTGAATTAGACCGTGGTCACGGTATTCCATACGAAGGTAACTACTCTTCTTGGCTGGAACAAAAAGACGCTCGACTACAAACCGAAGCGAAGCAACAAGCCTCTCATCAAAAAGCCATTAAATCTGAGCTTGAGTGGGTTCGTCAAAACGCCAAAGGTCGCCAGTCTAAATCGAAATCTCGTCTTGCTCGCTTCGAAGAAATGAGCTCGAAAGAATTCCAAGATCGTAACGAAACCAACGAATTGTACATTCCACCAGGCCTTCGCCTTGGCGCGAAAGTCATTGAAATCGAAGGCGTTAGCAAAAGTTTCGAACACAAGATGCTACTAGAAGACTTCAATATGGTCGTACCACAAGGTGCTATCGTAGGTGTGGTCGGCGGTAACGGCGCGGGTAAATCAACCTTGTTCAAAATGATTGCTGGCCTAGAACAACCAGACACAGGCACAGTCACTCTTGGTGAAACTGTACAACTGGCTTACGTGGATCAAATGCGTGAACTAGACGGCGAACAAACCGTTTTTGAATCCATCGCTGACGGCCAAGACATGATCACGGTGCATAACTATAAAGTTCCGTCTCGTGCTTACATCGGTCGCTTCAACTTCAAAGGGTCAGATCAACAAAAACTCGTTAAGCACTTGTCTGGTGGTGAGCGTAACCGTTTGCACCTTGCGAAATTGCTTAAAGAAGGCGGCAACGTATTGCTACTGGATGAGCCGACAAACGACCTTGACGTAGAAACCTTACGTGCACTAGAAGATGCGTTACTTGCCTTCCCCGGCGCTGCCATTGTTATTTCCCATGACCGTTGGTTCCTTGACCGTATCGCAACACACATCCTTGCTTACGAAGGCGATTCAAAAGCGGTATTCTTCGAAGGTAACTACGCAGAATACGAAATCGACCACAAGAAACGCACAGGCAACGAAGCCACACCAACACGTATCAAATACAAACGTATTGATGCTTAATATGAGTTAGCTGCACCAAGCATCATCTCGTTTTATGTAAATTTGACGAGATGATGTAACTAACATCACATCATATCCTTTGCAATCTGTTTCAGCTTATTTTTCGCGTAAGAAATCCTTTTCCGATTACCATTTTGTAATAGCTTTATTTTTTTATTTACAAAAATCTTTTGTTCTTTAGTTAAATAAGATAGATCTCTTTTAAGAAAGTCATTTACCCACACCTGCCATTCATAAACATTTATGAGCAACCTAATTTCAAACTCTATAGGGTAATAAACACCATCAAGAGGCACCTTTATATTGTCACCAGACTTATACTCAACTAGTTTTTCCCCTTTAACCTCATATATATTACCAATTCCTTCCTGATAATCTATAGCATGTTCTTTAATATATGGATTTTTATATTTATTAGAAAGTTCACTAACCAGCTCTCTACCGAACATTGGCTGAGCATATAAAACTCCTAATTCTTTTATTCTTTTTCTTATTATGGGATTAGAAACCCTACAAGTACCATTTTCAATATCAACTCTAAGCATATCACTATTTCTATCTAACGAAATTTTACTAGGATAGGGAAAACCAACTCGTCGAGACAATAAGAAATAAGATGAGATATTAGTAAAACATACACCATTGACCATCATGCTAAATACCGATGGTTCATTCATAAATAAATACGTATCAGTACCTTGAAAACTAAGGTGTAGCTTATCACTTTTGTATTTCTCAATAATCAACACTCTATCAAATTGACCAACTCTTTTATTAATATGAAAATTTGGTTCCAACTTCTCAAAAACATTTTCTTCATCTTTCAGTTTGTCTAATGTTGCTAAGCCAAGCCAGATACCGACCCTTACTTTATCAAACCAATCAAATAGCAATGAAAGTTTTTCTGTAGGAATAGAACGTCCATTAATTACATTTTCAAATATATTTTTTGCTTTCCGTTCTAGATCAGAATATAAATTATTACAATTTTCACATGCTGGGAAAACAAATTGGTCGTATGAAAATCGACGTGGACCACCTTCTTTATTGAATCCGAAATTAGCTATCCTTTTGGGATCACCAGTTAAATTAATCAACCAATCAGGAATAACATGTTCTTTTGTTTTTGATTCAGGTTTATTTCCACAAAAAACACAAAATTTTGCCAATCAATTCTCCTCAGCAACATAGTAACTTTAATTTCAATGCTCTTTTTTCTTCACGAGAAAAAGTACTTTAGACTCAGTACCTCTGGGTTTACTTTCGCCCTACCCCTACTTTTCACAGCCTTGTTTATAGCGTTTAACTTTGGAACATAAGATATCAAACTGACGCATGGTGATTTTATCAATCGCACCTGCTTCCTTAAGGCCTTTGGCTGTTTTATGAACAGACTTTAAAATATCACTCATGACTAGGTATCCTTCGTTTAGCCTAAAAAAATTAGGTTAACTGTAGCACTTTCTTCGACGCTTCTGCCAAGAACCCTAAACGGGACTTGTCTTCTGGATCAGCCGCCACCACTTTGTCGATCTTGCTAATTAATAAGTGCGGTAAGGTAACATTGACCTTCTCGCTATTTGCCAAGCAGTTGCGTGATATCTACACCGATCACTGCTTACATATCAACATCATCAACTCGCATTGAACCATCTCCCTGCTATTCATACCTAAATTATTTTCGAACAGCCTTCCATGATTTAACCAGTTCTTTTTGGTCGATCATTTTGTACACCCATTCACGACCATCTTTTTCTTTCTTAAACAGCTCTAGTTCAACCAAACCGTTTAATGTCGTCGCCGCAGTATTGTACGAACAACCAAGATTATCTTTCACATTGTTGATGGTGAAAGAAACGGCTCTTTCGCTTTTTGCCACTTGGAAAACGGTCTGTTGTTTGTCCGTCAATTTACGATACAAGCCTGAATCCCAAAGCCATCTATGAAAGATGTCCATTTGCTCAACTGACTCTTTATAAGACGCTTTAAATTTATTAATTGCCCGAATAATGATGCGGCATTGATGGTCAATAAAGTAAGTCAAATCCATGTCATCTGTTTCAGTATAAAGGTAGCTTTTACCGTATTGCACCGGGGCTTCTTTCAATAACAAGCTGATTGCAATGTAACGAAACGCAGCAAACTCATTTTTAAACATGTACCAATAAAATAATGCTCTGGCGACACGACCATTTCCATCATGGAAAGGGTGTTCATAACCAATACGAAAATGCAGCGTAATGGCCTTTACCAAAGGATGGATGTAATCCGAACTCTCTGCATTGTGGTGTGACTCATTAACCCAGTTTACTAACGTATTAAGCCGAGTAGTCAAATGTTCTGCTTTTGGCGGCGTGTGAACTACTTCGCCATCATTATTCTCTACAACCACATCATCAGTAGTGCGAATCACGCCCGGTTTATACTTTTCATCTTCAATTCCTTCTACACCAATTTGATGAAGCTCCTCTATAAACTCAACAGAAAGGTCTTTATTTCTATGCTCCCACGCAAACTTCATCATCCTGAAATTGCCGAGAATCATTTTCTCATCAAGGCTTCTGGGCTTTCTCGCCCGTTTTAGCATATCTTTTGCTACTTTCGTCGTTGTCGCGGCACCTTCTAGCTGACTACTGCTAATCGCTTCATTTTCTATAAGGTCATTTAGCAAATAATCTAAATGCTTGTGCTCTCCAATCTTGTTACACATCCATTCAAGTGCCGCAGTTGTGGTATTGCGATCCGTTTCACTAATGGCTTTTTGAATTGTTGGAGTAAGGTAAAAGCCAGGCACGTTTCCCACCCTATTTTTCCCACTCAAATAAAGAACATGCTTCTGCTTATTTCTAGCCTCTTTCACCAGTGACCATATCACTGAAAGGTCTAGTTTTTTGGGTAAACGGTGCTTAAGTTCATCAAAATGAAAGTACCGCCCTTTGCTATCTACTGGGTTCATATACTCCATATGATCTGCAAACATTTCTGCCGATTGACTAGCAAGATACTGTGTTGGATTTTTTACCAATTCTTTAGGCGGTGAAGCAATCATGGCTATCTCAAAAACAAGAGTAATTGAGATAAAGATAACAAAGAAATATATCGCTGTCTCAAAAACATAGATTTTTGAGACAAATATAGTTTGGGGAGCACAAAACCTCAAACTTCCGCATGATGGTTTTATCAATTTTTGATGGGGTTAGAGGAAGAATTTTCCGATTTGGATCTTAAAACTGTCTTTTTGTACGTACGCGTATTCCACTTTGTTTAACAGTCCTAAATTTCCGAGAACACTCAGTAAGACGGTTTCATCACAGCTCTCCATCCGCTCGCCGATGATGATTTTAGATAAGGACTTTTTATCATATTGTAGAGAGTCGGATGTTTCCGTTATAAAGCGATATTCCCGCTCATTTTCAAATTCTTTCGGCTTTTGAAAAAAGAGGTTTCGATACATGTTTTTATCGCGTAACACGTCATGATCAGCACCTGGTGGCGACGCCAACCCATGGTCGCCAGACAATGGATCTAACAAGGTTCTACCAGATTGATAATGCACATCATCATTGAATAATACGGCATTTTCTATGCTTGAAACAAAACTATCAAAACTAAAAACCAAACAGAAACCTTTCAATTCATTGCCGTAATGCGCCCACATAAAAGGGGAGTTTTCTATTTGAGAAGGTTCTCCTTTCGTCATGCTAAGAATGCCAAATTTTTTTAAATCTTTACTGTGCCCTTCTAAAGCGAACATACCTTCTGTTGGGTCATTTAACTGATCAGTTCTGGCAAAATACAGGCTATGTTTGATTAACCCTTCTAACGAGAGGTTATTGATCGTTTGAAACTTATATAGATTCATCAAATACTCCATCGATAACGTTTGGCATACTAGGCAATCACATCGATTCCTTTTTCAGCCAATGACAGTATTTTCAGCACAGCCTCTTTGGGGCAGCGTTCGCCTTGCTCCCATTTTTAACAAGCTTGTCGTTGACGCTTAGACATGGACATCAAACTTACGCATGGTGGTCTTGTCTACCTCGTCTGCTTTGTTTAGCTCTTTGGGTAGTATTCAAACAACACTCAGAACATCCTGCACTCTTCTTCCAACAGTTTCACGGTAACGCAATTTCCTAGTGGAAACAAAAAAACCGCTTACTTTTAGGTAAACGGTTGTCAGGAAACATCTGCAGTTATGCTCACTGGTCAATGTAACCAAAGCAGTCTTATCGCAAACCTATCGAGCCATGACGCTTGTTAAACATTCTGCTAGGTACTCGACATCACGCTCTTGCAGTCCGGCTAAGTTCATTCGCCCTCCTCCGACAAGGTAGACGGCATGATCTTCTCGCAAACGCTTTAGCTGGTCGTCATTGGTACCAATGACGGAGAACATGCCTTGATGCTGCTCAATGAAGTCAAATTGGTGGGTGCCGGTCTGGCTTCTTAGCGCGCTTGCTAGAGAGGTTCGTACGCTCTGAACACGCTCCCTCATCTGAGTCACTTCTGTTAACCACTCCGCTGTTAATGAGGCGTCTTCTAAGATGGTGCGAACAATAGCGGCACCATGATCTGGTGGCATAGTGTAAGTACTTCGAGCGCATTCCATAATTCGACTTTTGATGCATTCACTCTGGGCCAGCGAGCTGGATGCAATCACGGCGATACCAGTACGTTCACGATACAAGCCAACGTTTTTAGAGCACGAACTGGCGACTAAGTACGTAGGCACTCTCTCTGCTAAATAACGAAAACCAGCCACATCTTCTTCCATGCCACGCCCAAAACCTTGATAAGCGATGTCAATAAAAGGCAGAAAGCCTTGGGCATTTGTCATATCTGTTATCGTTTGCCAAGCGGCATAGCTTAAATCCGCGCCAGTTGGGTTGTGACAACAGCCATGCAGTAGCACGACATCATTTTTGCCTAATTTAGCGATGGTATCCAACATAGCAGGTTCATTGACTGTTTTGGATATGGTATCAAAATACGGATAATAGGCGACGTTAAGGCCCGCCGATTTCATTATAGGCGCATGATTAGCGTAACTTAAATCACTCAACCAAACAGTGGCATTAGGGTTCGTAAGCGCAATAACATCGGCCAATAATCGCAGAGCCCCACTTCCTCCAGGTGTTTGCACACCCACGACTTCTGTGCGTGTTGAGTCACGACCTAATAACAAAGTTATCATGGCATTATTAAAGCGCTCGCAGCCTGCTAGACCGACATAAGCTTTGCTGCCTTGAGTCGCCAACAACTGCGTTTCGGCCTTTTTAACGGAACTTAATACCGGTGTGACTCCCTGTTCATTTCGATAGACGCCAATACCTAAATCCAATTTCTTAGCTCGTGGGTCCTGCTGACAAATGAATGACTGAGATAAAATAGGGTCTTTCGCGGCAGGAAGAAGATCTGCAAACATAACGTATATATCCTTAGATTTTAGAGACGAGACAGCACAAAAAATGACAGTTAATGCCAATGAGCTAGCGCGAGATTTTCACAATACCGCTTGCCAACACCACCCCGACACTGACAAAACACAGGCCGAGTATCGCAGCAAAGCCAATGGCTTCGTGGAGCAAAGGAATGGCCAACAAAGACGCTAATACGGGCGTTAATGCTCCCATTGCCGCCGTTCTTTCAGCTCCCAGTAAGTTAATAGCGTAGCCGTAGCTAAACCCAGTTAATAAACCAACTAAGAGAGACTGTACAAAAAACTGCCCCGCTAATTCACTAAAACTGACCTGATTCATCCCTGACGAGACAACACCCGTTACCAGCAGCATAAATAAAATAACAGTCGACACTAACCCAAGCAGACCCGTTGCCGCTAACGGAGGCAAACCAGCAACACGTAAACTGATGGTATAAACAGCCCAAAAGAAACTGGCGCCAATGAACAACAAATCCCCTTTCCATACATCCCCACTTAACGACAACATAGACAGCACAACCAATGCCACCACGCCAATTAGAATCAGCATCAGCCCTACAAAACGAGGCCGACTAAGGCACTCTTTAAACACCAGTACGGCAATAGCAGAAACGAATAAAGGAAACATACCAGGGATTAATAATCCGGCATGAGAAACAGGGGCAAAGTGCATCCCCGCCGAACTAAGAAAAAAGAAAGGCACACCCGCACCAAGCGTAATGCCTAATAACGTCCACTTAGGCACCTTTACTAGCAAGCGGCGAGAGCGAAATAAAAACGGAAATAACACTAAAGCAGGAATACCATAGCGCATCAGCGCTAAATCAAATGTTGTCAGTGCGGACTGTGACCCCATTTTTACACTGACAAGCCAGCTCGCCCAAATACACGCGGTAATAAACGCCGCCAATAAACCAACTTTAAAAGCCGTTCCCGTTGCAATGTGACGATAACTTGATTCTGTAGATGGCTGAGGATGTGTTAACTCTGACATGGTCTATTCCAACAAAATACGTGTTTCATTAATGAGAGTTCATGAACAGTATTATGAACAAAGACGCGAGGACATGTCCTTGCTATTATCTCCCTAAATAATGCTTTTATTAGCACAATATATTAATTAAATAACGATAATCATAAAGGTATGCCAATTTGGATATTAACAAGACAGACTCTCAAATACTCACCCTTCTTCAGTACGATGGTCGGCTCAGCAATGTCGAGCTAGCAGAACAGATTAATCTATCTCCCTCGCCTTGCCTTCGTCGTGTTAAGCAAATGGAAAGTAAAGGATTGATACAAGGTTATAGAGCCACCTTAGATCGCGTAAAAATTGGCTTTTCGATGACTGTCTTTATTGAGGTCAGCCTGAACAATCATTCGGGAAGCGCCAGCAGTGCCTTCGAAGCCAGCGTACTGGCGATGCAAAATGTAATCAGCGCCTATTTAACCTCTGGAGCCGCAGATTACCGCTTAGAAGTGGTTGCTGAGGACCTACCGGATTACGAGCGAATCCTGAAAGAAGTTCAAACACTCCCTCACGTCAAAGACATTCACAGTAACTTTGCCATTCGCGCGATTAAGACCGCTGCGCCTTTGCCTTTAACAAAAGCATCAGGTAAAACAAAGGCATAGTCTGAAGAAAACGCTGTCGTATAGGAGTCTGGATATGAGAATAATCAACGCGCGATTAAGGCACAAAACCGAGTGGTACACCGTTGAGATCGAAAACGGTGTGTTTGCTGCGATAACTAAGCAGGATACGACGGTCATCAAGAGTGCTGACGATATTGATGCCCATGGTCAGTTACTCTGTGCGCCGTTTGTTGAACCTCATATTCATTTGGATGCCGCTCTCACCGCAGGCGAGCCGGAATGGAATCGTAGCGGCACCTTGTTCGAAGGTATTGAGCGTTGGTCACAGCGCAAGCCCATGCTTAGCCGCGACGACATTCGCCAGCGCGTAAAACAAACTTTGTCGATGCTGATAGACAATGGCGTACAGCACATTCGTACCCATATCGACACTACTGACCCTTCTCTTATTGCCATGCGCACCCTCTGTGAATTACGCGATGAGCTAAAAGAGACACTGGATATTCAAGTGGTCGCCTTTCCACAAGAAGGCATTCATTCTTACCCGAATGGCGAAGCCTTGATGGAAGAAGCCATGCAGATAGGCGCAGACGTGGTCGGCGGGATTCCACACTTCGAATACACTCGTGAACTGGGTGAAAAATCGGTAAAAACCTTGATTCAACTGGCGCTAAAGTACGATCGTTTAGTCGATGTGCATTGTGATGAAATCGACGATCCTAACTCACGATTTTTAGAATTTCTCGCGCACGAAGCCATGCAAGCTGGTATTGGAGACAGGGTCACAGCCAGTCATACAACGGCGATGCATTCTTACGATAACGCCTACTGTTCGAAATTATTTCGTTTGCTGAAACATTCTGGCATTCATTTTGTGTCTTGTCCCACCGAAAGTATTCATCTACAAGGTCGCTTTGACGCTTACCCAAAACGTCGCGGCTTAACTCGTGTTAAGGAGCTCAGTGAGGCGGGTATGAACGTTGGTTTCGCGCAGGATTCTATTTTCGACCCATGGTACTCACTCGGTAACGGCAAACTACTGCGCTCATTAGATTTTGGTTTGCACATCTGCCAAATGATGGGCCACGACGATTTTGTTCATGCGTTGGATTTTATTACCGACAACAGCGCCAAGTTGATGCAGCTTAAAGAGTACGGAATTGTCAAAGGCCATCCAGCCAATGCCATTTTGTTAAGCGGTGAAGACGATTACAGCGTACTGCGCAATCAAGGTGAGGTATTATTAAATATGCGTCATGGTAAAATTCTGATGCAACGTCAGCCTTCCACCGTTACTCAACGAGTCAGTTTGTAAATGTCTTTATCGTCTAAACAAAAACAAGATCCGCTTGATGCATCAAAAGTAGGCATTTCACAGCGCGCACAGTTATCCATTGCCGCTTGGCTAGAATCCAATACTGAGTTTCGACTGCCTAACCGAGCGGCGAATCTCAAGAGTGCGCTGCAATCCTTAAATACCGTACCGCCGAGCAAAAGCTACCTTGCCCAAGCCGCACAATTAAAACGCTACTTTGTCCGTGGTCTATGCGTTATTTTTGCGCTAACGTTTGTGCTTGGATTATTAGCGGTTCCTCCTGCTTTTGCGGTCTCGGCATCCGGTAAAGTGAATATTTTCTGGCTCTTAATTGTTATGTTGGGCTTTCATGGGCTCAATCTCGTCATCTGGTTCATTGGCATGTTAGCGCTGGGGCGTAACACTAGTCACTCTAAAGGCTTTCTTCTTAATACGCTGATATTCGTAAATCATAAGATTAGTAAGCATTCACATATCAACACGGATGCCAGCTCGGCATTTTGGCACTGGCAATGCCCTGCTCATTCAAATCGCTGGTTATTGAGTGCTATTTCACACACCGCTTGGCTCAGTTATTTATTCGCTGGCTTTTTAATGACCCTATTATTACTACTCACAAACCAAGTGAATTTTGTCTGGGAAACCACCTTATTAAACGATCAGCAATTTCTTTGGCTAACCCAGCAATTAAGCGTTTTACCTAGTCTACTTGGCATTACTGTGCCGAACCAAGTGGACATTCTCGCCAGCCGTGTAGATATCATTTCGCAAACCGCCAGCACCAGACAACATTGGGCGAGCTTACTACTCGCCAGTTTAATGCTATATGGCGTAGCGCCTCGTCTGCTATTGAGTCTGTTCAGTGTTGCTATGTATCGCCTTAAACGCCTGACCTTGCCAAAAACAACGCAAGAACACGCTATCGAGCGACGTTACCAAGAGCAATCTAGCAGCCAGATACTTGATAAAGAGAAGTTCAATAAAGAACAGCGAGCTCATCAGACACAAGGCCCAAATAACCAAAGCGACTTAACGCCAATAAGTAATAATGCTCTCAGCCAAGTTTGGGGGTTGTTTGAATGGAGCCAAGCGGTACCGCAATGTCTCGCTGGAACGACGACGTTGACCACGCTCAACGACGCGGCACAACAACAGACCTTTTTAATCGCCCAGTACTCGCAGCCTGTTTATATTTTGGTGGATGGCGAACACAGTCCAGACCGTGGCTCACGACGATTCTTATTAAACGCGGTAATATCATACCCTGACCTGTCTTTAGTGATCGCCAATGGACAAAAGGCACCGTTTGCTAATGACTGGCAGCGCACAGGGCTGGAGTCCGGCATTAATCCAGACCATTTTTTCGCCTTGTTGGATGATAAGGACATACTGTGACAATTTCTCTTTTAGTCGTTGGTCATGCCAATACAGGCAAAACATCACTGGTTCGTACTCTGCTCCGCCAGCAAACATTCGGTGAAATCAGCAATCAAGCGGGTACCACACGCCATGTGGAAAGCGCAGCCATCAAGTTACACGGCAAAACGCTACTTACTCTGACCGATACGCCTGGTTTTGAAGATTCCATTGGTCTTTGGGAAACACGCCAACAAACTCCTTTTAATCAATACCAAGGCTCTGATTGGATCGCCCCTTTTTGCCAAAGCCATTTAGCACAAGATGTATTTGAGCAAGAAGCGAAGATCCTGAAGCAATTGGATCGCTGCGATATTATTTTGTACGTGATTGATATTCGCCAAGCGCCTTTGGGCAAGTATCTCGACGAGCTCACGTTGCTTGCCAGCGCCAGTAAACCTATCGTACCGATTCTAAATTTTAGCGCCGCTCCTAGTTCACACTTAGAAGCATGGCGAAAAATATTAGCAGAGCGTCACCTTCATGCGGTGGTGCGCTACGACTCTGTCGCGTTTTATTTTGAAGATGAAAAACGTCTTTATCAAAGTTTGCAGAGCTTGATGCCAGATCACTACGACGACATCGAAGCCTTATTAACAACACGTGAAGCCGCCGCTCAATCACGACAAAAAGCGGCCATTGAAGCGCTCGCAGACTTACAAATCAACGCGGCCAGCAGCCGAAAAATATGTAAAAAACACCCGCCAGAGCACGTTGAAGTAAGCGCATTCGAAGCGCATATTCGTACACTAGAAAGTCAATTCATTCGATCGTTACTGCAGCTCTACGAGTTTCGAAAAGAAGATGTATTACCAGATAGTTTTTCTATTCAAAGTGGTGAATGGCAACAGGATATTTTCGCCTTTGATACACTCAAAGAATGGGGACTAAACACTGGCGCCAGTGCCATGACAGGCGCAGCAATTGGGGCTGGCGTCGATGTGATGACTGGCGGTTTATCCCTTGGAGCGGCTACCGCAATGGGCGCAATTTTAGGCGCTTCCTGGCAAACCGGCCGACACTACAAAGACACATTAAAAAGCAAACTGACTAGGCGTCATTACCTCTGTGTCGACCCTGCGACATTAGGTGTCTTGTGTTTGCGAGGGTTGGCGCTCATTACTCACCTTAACCAACGCGGCCATGCCTCTCAACAAGCCTATACTCTTGGAAAACACAGTAAAGACGACCAATCTAATGAGAATAAAAAATCTGAAGAGAGCATCAAAACACTCATTCATGATTTGAAACCTTTATGGAAAAGCGCACAACAGCACCCTGAGTGGAGTGATCAAACATTAGCCCCTTCACAACCTGTTAAACAACAAATCATAACCGTATTGAAAGCTCACGGTCATGACCTAAACAAACAGAAATAACAGAAAGTTGTCTCTGTATGCTATTGAACAGCATCAGAGACAAATTGTTCCAAAAAATATTGCATTACGCATACTTCAGTCACAGTCTAATTGATATTATTTTCATTACTAAAAAAAGTACATCTAACTAAATGTTAGATTGAAAAGTTAGAGAATACATAGATAACGAGGGTTACAGAGCGATTTCTAACTTTTTTCTAAATATCTAAATTTTTCACTAATTTTGATCATTAGATTGCAATGCAAGTACGATTAAAAGTTAGATGCGACCACGGTTGATTTATCTAACTTTTAGTCGTTCTGGTAAGGCTCATAACTTGATTCCTTCAATGTGTCGTCAATAAAATTGCCATGATAACGCGGTTGCAGAAAGCTTTTTTGCCACTTGCAAGAAGCGAGTAACAAAACGAAAGATCTATATAACACGAGAAGAAACGAAAGGTGAGATATTTAATTTTATTGAGATGCTCTGCAATCCAATAAAATGTCATTCCGCACACCAAATGTATACCTATCTACAGTTACACTGTGAAATCAAAATCACTAAAGAATTTGATTTCACATAGTAACCATGCTCCTTCATCTTTTTCTGGCCCGTGAAATTCTTCCCTGTGGCCTTTCTACATTTCTACAAATATAATGCGGCGGCACCCGCAAAAGTAAAACCAAGTTTATAGCAAATGTCACTCCCTTCTTTCAATGAGCTAAACTTGTCTGAGTCACAGTTTGACTCATGAAGAAAATGGCTACCTTTATATCCGGTACTCTCTATAAGAGCATAGGTATGTTCTTTTTTTACAATTTTTCCAATCAGTTTTAGATCCCCTTGGCTGTCTTGTACTATTCCCCTAACTTGATGTTTGCTTTCGGGTTTCATTCGAACTGACTTTAGTTTTCCAATCAGCTCAATATACTCTCCATAGGAATTATTGAGGTAAAGTTGGCGTGCGTACCAAAGCTGATTGAAATGGTTTGTATCTCCATCTGTAAAAGACCGTTTTAGATGATACTCAGCTCCTATTAGATCTTCAGGAAAATAACGAACTAGAAGCATCCCTATTTTAGCATGAGCCAATTTATCAGAGGGTCGGCATTCGATTACCTGCTCTAAAACTTTTTTAGCTTCCTCAAAGAGCCCTTTTTCGATATAAATATTACTTAGGCTAGTTGCTATGTAGCTATTTGAATTATTCTTCGAAAAAGCTTTTTTTAGGGTTTCAAATGCCCTTACATTATCGCTCAATAAACGCGCTAGCTTGACTTCATCGTTGAGTAGAATTTCGTCATCTGGATACTTCTGAAGGGAGTCACTTAGAGATTTTTCAGCTTTTTTTACAGCTTCGGTAATTAGCTCTTCATCTTCGCTTTCAATAGCATTTTCAAGTTTAGCTAAAGAAACTTTTACTAATGTATCATATCCATGAGAACTGGTTGAATTACTTCCAGTGTATGTTGAAGCTAATGAGTTAGCTTTATTATAATGTCTTTCTCTTTCTAGGCCTGTTGTTACAGATGCTCTTATTAACTCAAGATCTGCTAGTGTGTGTTTAATGGTAGTATTGTATGGGCCAAATTTTTGAGCTAAATACAACAACTCTTCTGCTTCTCTATATTTTTTCCGCACTGAACGCATATAAAAAATTGCTTTTTGCTGGTAATAATAGTCATCATCTCCACAGATAGTGTATGCAACATTATAAATATTCTCAATGAGATCTAAATCAGAGAATATTTCTGAAAGGGAGCGATACTTAATGAATTCTCTAAATGCTGTCCTATCAGGACTGTAGCCAATGTCCAAAGCGTGTAGAAGCGAAATTAGGTTATCGTACCTATCTGTTTCAGACGTTAAAGCGTGAGTGTAGACCATTTCTGCTATAAGTTGATGTCGAGCTACATAGGCACGATCATAGGCTGGCTGGAAGTCTGTTATCTGTACTACATTCTCTAGTGGCAAGAAAAAAGATGAATTAAATTGATCAAATGAAACACCATGAACTCGATTAATTATTCCTGCCCGTACAGGGACATTCAACCGATTCATAATACATACTGTACGATAGATTAATTGGGCTTTTTGAGGCACGATATTATCATATTCATCTTCAATAATCTTGGCAAAAGATTTCGCTGTTGTTACCTCGTGTAAGGCAACAAGAAGTTGTCTCCCAGCAGTTTCACTAAATGCCTTAACCTGATCTTCACGAGATTTATCTTTTAAAACACCTAGACAATTGTACCTATTTAATTTATCAATTAGTTGATTAATTTCACGTATTCCAAGATACCTAACTTCAAATTTATCATTCAGAAATCGATGAATGGCAGCACACTCTGTATTCCACTCATTATTTCTTTCGGCAATTATTATTGTTACCTTAGATTTTGATTCCGACAACTTATTTATCAGCAACAGAATGTCTGGGACATGTGAGACGGCTTTATCGATGAATAAGAATATACGCTCGTTAATTTTTTCTGCTATCTCAATGATTGAGTTATAACTAATTTTTTCCTCACTGCTCCAGAACAAACAGACTTTACCGTAATCAATCGTTGAGTCCCAAGCGATCCGTTTCATAGCTATAGATTTGCCAGAGCCAGCGCTTCCTGTTATCAAATATACTTCGACAGTCCCATTGCGCTCATCTTCTTCACACAGTATTACTTGCGAAATAATCTCATCGGAAATCGTCCTTGAAATATCTAAGTCTTCTTGTATGGGAGACCAGTCCCTTGAGTACCCATGATAGAAAAGCTCAGGTCTGCTTTTTTCCGACGACATTCCAGAACGTACTAATTGCAAATGAGATTCTAAAACAGCCAAAGACTGACTGGTTATCTTGTAATCATTTTTTTCAAAAAAACGTTCGATTTCATGATCTTTTTGACGGGGTTCAAACTTCCTTTCAATTTCTGATATATCTTTAGCAAGTTCATTGAGAAAAGCTTCAAACGTACCTTTTATTAAACTAATTTTCCGACCCTCCCAAAGTCGATAGTGCATGTCCGAAAATTCAAGTATCAAGGCATAGTATCTTGGACGACTTTTAGTGATTGAGCTAATTTCAGTAAGTATTTGTCTTATATCGGCATCCTCAAGGCTATGTCCAACAAATAAAATTGTATAATTTGTACCCATATCCTTTAATCGTTCAAAGAGTACCTCTCTTTTTTCTCTATGGGACACGTATTGGTCTGTTGTTAAAATTAATGGAGGATCTTGTCTCGCTAATTTTAGTAATACAGCCATGGAGTTTTACATAAGGTAAATCAGAGCTCGTTGCTATAAGTGAATCAATACGGTCTGTCGAACTATAAATAGGAACTAATTTCTTAGGTGCATCTCCTACTTTTGAGTAAGCTTTTTCTATGATCAAATCGTAGTTAGTTGAGTAGATACTTTTCCAGCGAAAAAGAGAGATTTTTAGATGAAAGTCAGCGGGTTCAAAATCTTCAAAGAGCTTTTTGATAAATATTTGTACAGCTATAGGGTCATGTTCTGACATTGCAAGTTCTGAAACAGTAGCAAGAGAGAAACTCTTTGCTTCTCCACCTAAAAATCTATCAGAAAGTTTTTCTATCAAACTAGAAACACCATACATAGCGTTGCCAGCACAGTCTGTTGCACCCATTGATGCACCAGCACCTAGAAAAAGAACAACATTTTCCCTTTTGATTTCTTCCACCAAACTAGGACTAATCTTCATCCATGCTACCTTTTATTAGGGCTATTAAAGCTCGATTTAAGCAAATTAGCCGAGATTGTTCTATTTATCGGCTACCGGTTTTGATTTATTAAAACTCTACATTATTAGCAGTTCACACAATTTAAGAATCTTATTTGGTGAATGGTCTCACGTTAGATAGCTGCTTCCTAGTTGCGGTCTTGTGTCGATGTAATTCCCATGTCAACTGAGCCACTGACGTTGCCATCACAGCCATTTCTTGTTTTAACTGCTCATTTTCAGCATTTAAACGCTTTTTGCTATTTTCTAGTGTATCGCTCTTTTTCTTATCTGAAAGCTTTTTACGTACTGCGATGTTAGCCTTTTTAGCCACTTCTGGGTTTGGGTGGTATCGCCCCTTCTCTGCCATCACCATTTCTAGGATTGCAGGGTGATTTTTACATGAGCCATTGCCAACACCAGCCCGTTTTTCTACTGCAAAAGGGCTGATTTTCTTACCTTCTTTTTTAAGGTTATCAAATGCCTTTAGCAGTTTGGCTCTTACATCTGTCATTACAAACCTCCAAGCTCGAATCGTTCAAATGCTATGTTGTGGTCATTCATAACTTTCTCAGCAGAGCGAATGTCAGTGAGTTCGCGAGCCAATGTATTTTGGTTGTAGAACCCCATCTCTTTCATTTGCTGAATTTTAACCGCAATATGTTTGCGCCTTTCTTGCCAGCGTATGGCCTCATCATGGTTGATGTTGAGGTTTTCACAATCTCGACCAATACAAGTTGAGGCTTCAAACAAGTGGGTCATCTTGCAATAACTAATAAATTCATTAGGTGAATGTAAAAAAGCCATCAATAAGAGGTGATTTTGGAACGCTAGCAATAAGCTTTTTAGTGTATTCATGTTGCGGATTCTCATAAAGCCTATCAGCATCACCCATTTCTACTACTTTCCCTTCTTGCATTACCATTATCTGATCAGATATATGCTTAACGACGGATAAATCATGAGAGATAAACAAATATGAAATCTGAAACTCGTCTTGTAAATCTTGTAGAAGGTTAAGAACCTGCGCTTGAACAGAAACATCCAAAGCAGAAACCGATTCATCACAGATCAAAATATCAGGCTGCAATGTTAAACAGCGAGCGATAGCAATACGTTGACGCTGCCCTCCCGAAAATTCATGGGGGTATTTATTAAATGCATTAGACTCAAGGCCCACTTTATCTAATAACGCCTGCGCCAGTTCTTTGCGCTCTTGTTTACTTTCACCTATATGATGAAGCAACATGGGCTCCATCAAAATCTGTCCAACCGTAAACCTTGAATTGAGTGATGCATAAGGATTTTGAAAAATAATCTGAACACGACGTTTCAAGGGTTTAAACACATCGCTTGGCATTTTCAAAATATTTTTTCCTTCGAAATACACCTCGCCCGAGGTAGATTCAAGTAAGCGCATAATAATATGTCCTACCGTCGATTTTCCAGAGCCCGACTCCCCCACAATCCCTAATGTCTTTCCTTTTTGTAATTGAAACGAGACACCATCAACCGCTTTTAAATCTATATGGCGAAATAATCCTGTTTTGATTTGAAAATACTTACAAAGATTTGTCGCCTCTAGGATGACATCACCACCGTCTTGATAACCTCGAAGACGATTAAGAGGCGCTTTATAAGCTTCATCTTGGAGGAAATCATCTATTACAGCCAAGCGTTCTGGGCGATGCGTTAAGCTAGGGCGGCAGTTCAACAAGGCTTTTGTATAAGCATGTTTAGGATGGCTAAATACGTTATTAATTAGGCCGGTTTCACAGATTTCTCCATGACGCATGACTATTACTTGATCCGCAAACTCGGCGACTACGCCAAGATCATGAGTAATAAATAATACGGACATTGCTCGCTTTCTCTGCATGTTAGCAATCAGATCTAATATCTGTTTTTGAATAGTGACATCTAATGCCGTAGTGGGTTCATCTGCAATCAATAATTTAGGCTCACAGGCAATCGCAATAGCGATCATTACGCGCTGCTGCTGCCCTCCAGACAATTCGTGCGGATAGGCATAAATACGATTCTCTGGGTTCGGTAAACCGACTTCGGTTAATAAATCGATAGCCTTTTTCCTAGCCGTCTTTTTGCTCATTGATTTATGTTCTCGCAGCGTTTCTATGATCTGGTCACCAATAGTAAACACCGGATTCAACGAACTCATCGGGTCTTGAAAAATCATTGCGATATCTGCTCCACGCAAACGGCGAAGCTCTTGTCTAGACATATCTAAGACAGATTTACCATTAAATTCGATACGACTTTCTTCAGCTATCCGAGTATTAGACTCTGGTAATAAACCCATTAAGGCTGTTGATGTAACTGACTTTCCAGAGCCAGATTCACCAACAAGCGCTAATACTGTATTGTTCGGGATATCAAAACTGATGCTTTTTAGGGCTTCAAAGTAGCCGCCATCTTCTAATTTAAAGTCAATTTTTAGATTACTAACGCGGACCAATGGAGTATTCATATTATTCCCTACTAATTCACTTTTGGGTCTAAAGCATCACGTAGACTATCGGTTAATAAACTAAATGCTGTCACCAGCACAGACATGAACACTGTCACTGTCAGCATTTGCCACCAATAACCTTGGATCAATTCCGAAGGAACTTCAGCTAACATGGCTCCCCAGCTCGTTTGTTTAATGCCCACGCCAAAACCCAAGAAAGATAACACCACCTCAGACTTAATCATTCCAACAGTCAAAATAGAAAATTGAACCAGTAGAATGTGGCTTACATTAGGTAAAATATGAATAAACATTTTCCGGGTTTGACCTGCACCGATCGCATCCGCCGCCTTGATGTAATCTCGATCTTTGTGTTTCATGAATTCCGCTCTCATGAGTCGAAACACATAGGTCCATGATGTAACGGCAAAAATCAGTACTAAGGTTCCAATACCACGAGAAAATACGGCGGCGAAAGACAGTAATAAAAGCATGTCAGGCACTGAGGTAAAAATGCTATAAAACCACATCAATACATCATCTACCCACTTACCAAAATAACCGGCAATAGCGCCTAAAATTGTCCCGATCAAAATCGAACAACACGCCCCCAGTAAAGCAACTGAAACAGACACCGACGTTCCTTTAAGGGCTTTTTGAAAGACGTCTCGACCTTGTCCATCTGCACCTAAAAATAACGTTTCAGACTTTTTCACTGCCACTGTTGTGTATTTTTTCTCGTTAGAATTAGCCTCGGCCATTAAAGCGGCTAATGGGTCATTTGCACCATCATCCGCATCATTTTCAACTCCACCCGTTTTAGCGGTACTTGAATTGTCCGCCGTTACAGCGTTAATTTGAGTACCTCGTGGCTCCCATGTTGCAAAAGTTGGTGGTGCGTGAGGAACTGCCACGTCGGCTCGCCAATTACTACCAACAAGGCCTACCCAACCAGCAGCACAAAGCAATAAATAGAAACAGACAATCGCTAAACTGATCATGCCAACCTTGTCTCTTTTTAAGCGCTTCCACGCAAGAGAAGACAAGCTTTGAGTAGGAATGTCTGTAGATTTACTAGAAATATCAACCGTGTCATAGTTATGTGCCACGCTCTTATCATTCACCATAATTCATCCCTTAATTCAGTTTCACGCGTGGATCAATCCATTTGTAAAGCAAATCAGCCAGTAAATTAAACACCATAATGGCAATAACCAGATAAATAGTAATTGCTTTAATAACGGGGAAATCACTGGAATTCACGGCTTTTAAAATTTCGTTGCCTAACCCGGGAATACCAAAGAAACGCTCCATTAGAACAGAGCCGGTAATCATATATGGCAAAGAAGACATCACCCCTGTAACAATAGGAATTAAGGCATTTCGCATAACATGCTTCAATACGACTTTTTGCTCAGATAAGCCTTTGGCTCTAGCAGTACGAACATAATCGCTATTCATTTCTTCAATAAAGCAACTTCGATAAAATCTTGTATCTGGGGCCATACTTACCGTTAAGCCAATAATAAGCGGAAGAGGAATATAAATGAGAAAGTTCTGCCAGAAGCTATCGCCCCAACCATAGACTGGAAACCACTGCATTTTATAAGCAAGGAAATATTGGCCTGCAATAATGTAGACCAAGATACTGATAGACATTGCAATGGTAGACAAAATCGTGACTGCTCGGTCATAGATACTGCCTTTGTAGTAAGCAACAGAGGCGGCAAATAATAGTGAGAAAAACAAAGAACAAATCTGCCAGCTCAATAACAACATGACTGATGGTCCAATACGAGTACTAATAATCGTTGATACTGGCTGCTGGGTAGACCAAGATGTTCCGAAATTCATTGTGATAACTTGCTTTACAAAAATCCAGAACTGCATAGGCAAGCTTTTATCTAGGCCTAACTGTGTTCGAATACTCGCCAGAGTATCGGCACTAAGGCTCTTGCCCGCTAAAATATAAGAAGGATCCCCCCCTACAAGGGTGTAAAGAATAAAAAGTAAAAGCATTACTCCTAGCAAGGTAGGAATCATTTGCCATAGTCGGCGTAAAATATAAGACAGCATAGTCACTCCTAAAGTTAAATAAGCACCTACTACGAAGCTTGGTGTGAATACTTATTATCCACACCAAACATCGTCACTGGTTTTGGTCTATTCAAGAAGTTTGACTATTTTTTAATCTCAATAAAACGCCAATAAGTAATTAATGGATTCACTTTCAAACCATGAACATTAGCGTGCGCGACAGTACTACCAACACGAGTATCACCAAAAATATAAGGTTGATATTGAGCCAACATACGGTTCATTTTGTCATATAACTTTTGACGAGCGTCTCCATTCGGCAATTTTAAAGTTTCCTCATAATCTTTATTATATTGAGGTAAATTGAAGGCAGAAAAGTTCGCATCCCCTTTGTTTGGACCATAGAACATCTGCATAAAGTTTTGCCCATCTGGGTAATCTGCACTCCACGCTAACCCCCACATTTGCAGTTTACCCTCACGATTTGCTTTAGATAACTCAGTCCATCGAGCTACTTTGAATGTTAGCTTTATTTTTAAAGAGTCAAAAGCCTGTTGCCAGTATTCATTCCATTGTCGATCTATAGCCGCTGATCCAGAGCCCATTTGTATTGATAATGGGGAACCGTCAGGTTGTGTACGGTATCCATTTTTACCTATTTTATAGCCAGCAGCATCTAACAAAGCATTGGCTTTTGCAGGGTTAAACTTGACACCTATTTTAAGATTGGGGTTGTAGCCTGCAACGCCCTCAGGAATAGCATATTCCACCGGCACAGCTTGCCCTCTGCGAATACGCGCAATGGTTTCACTACGGGGAAATGCCATAGCAATTGCACGACGCAATGCGATTTTACGTGGGGTATAACCACCGACTTCTGGATCTTCCATGTTGAAAAAATAAAAGGTGATTTCTAACGCTTTCAAGCGTTGAAGCTGGATCCCTTTATCCGCATATTTTTTCGCCAACGTCACATCTAATGGATTTTTAGGATTCATCACCAGAGCTTCTTTCAACGCTGGCTGAGGGATTTGACTAACATCAAGTTGGTCATTCAAAAAAGCTAACCAGTTTGGCTGCTCTTCGTTGATTATATTAATGTTCACCTGCTTCACTTGAGGAATTATTTTTCCTTTCATTTCTTTAGCGACTTGCATAGAAACAGGATCTTTCGGATTACCTTTAAAATCAAAAATTTCTTTCCTAAAACTAGGATTAGCCTCCAATACAATTTTACTACCAGGTTTCCATGTTTTTAACTCATAAGGCCCCGTTCCTACGGGATGTGCATTGGTATTAGACGCATTAGCTTCAATTACTTCACGCGCTACGGCACCAAAAGAAGGCATTGCTAGAATAGTCGAGAAATTATAGTTCACGTGAGTCAAATTAATTTGTAACGTGTACTTATCTAATGCCTTAACACCTTTGATCTGAGTATCATAATTCAGAGGTCCAGTACCAGCTTCTTTCTCTAATTTATCAGCCCCCACAAACTGCCCTTCGACCAAATAGCTTTGCGGTGAGTTAATCGTTTTATCTAATAAACGCTTGAAGGAATACACATAATCAGCTGCAACTAACTCGCGTTTTTTTCCTTTAAACGCGGGATCTGAAGCAAAGTAAATCCCCGGTTTGATCTTGAATGTATAAGTCTTACCGCCATTCGTTATAACTGGCATGGACTCTATTGTGTTAGGAATAAGTTTGGCAGGCCTAGCAAGATAATCATAGGTTACTAGAGGGTCATATATATTAGAAACGACATCTAGCGAATAGCTATCTGACACCTTAGCGGGGTCAAATCCCGTAGCGCCTGCCGGAAAAGCAATGTTTAACGTCTCTTTTGGAGTCGCCGCCAATGCCGACCACGAGTACACGGTAATAACGGTACACAAAGCGACTTGATATATTTTTTTCATTATTCTCATTCCCTAATCATGACGCTGTATAAAACAAAAATTAAGTAGACATTGTCAATGTTACGCTTTTTTAAGAAACGGCCATTTTTTAGTGACCTTTAGTAGTATTTAACGGTTCATATCTATGACTATCATTCAGGCTTCTCACTCTCAAAGTCAGAAAAAAAATGATCGTTATAAAAAAAATTAAATATTCTTGAATCACAGAATAAAAACTAAAATAAACTTACATTGTGAAATTAAACCAATAAAAACAATAAGATAAGTTATTTATAAAAATTCAAAAAACATTGAAGAAAGAAAAAAAACATTGATCTACATATTTATTATGTCATTAACATATATTTTTTTAGGCACTGAAGCCTATGTAATTTTGAATAAGATAATCAGTAAAACCTCCTTAAGGCCATCGCAGAAAAAAGTTAAAATACTATTTTAGTGTCAGAATTTTACCAATTACTTTCAGTTCAATGGCTTTATATAACCGCACCATTATGTGATAAGAATATACGAGGTAAATAATTCATAATAAGGGAGAAGATGATGTATCGCTGGATGCTGTGTTTGTTGTTTTTATGGTGTGCAGGAGCACAGGCAAAATTTTCCGTTTCAGGTCTTGAGTTAGTTCATACCGTTCCAGTCGAGACCAACTTAGCAACACCAGATTTACGAAACCCTGTCAGCGTATGGTGTGATGAGTTTGATAATGCAAAACAGGAAATCGATATTGCTCAATTTTATGTTACTGGAAAAACGGGGGAACCACTTCATAAAGTCATCGAACACTTAAAAGCGGCAGGAGAACGTGGCGTAAAAATCCGTTTTCTGATGGATGAGCATGGCTTGTCAATTTCTAATACAAAAACCTTAGACACACTAAAAGCAATTCCTAACCTGACTTTTAAATTAATTGATTACAGTAAAATAGGCGGCGGTATTGTCCATGCCAAATACTTTGTTATAGACGGTGGAACAAGCGCCTATATAGGTAGTCAGAACTTTGATTGGCGATCCTTGAAGCATATTCATGAAACAGGTTTACTGGTTACTAATTCAACAATTGCACAACAAGTACAAGCCATCTTCGAAGTCGATTGGCAAAACCAAGCCCTTATCGCGCAAGGGCAGCCCCCTGTTGTATTAAATCAAAAAACGGTTTTAGCTGACGAATCTCAAGAAGATTACCTAGTTGCCAGCCCGAACGCTTTTAACCCTCCGGGGGTAGGTGATTCGCAAAGTGAGCTTCCTCGTTTATTAGCCAAAGCGAAAAAAGAAGTTAAAATCATGGTAATGACGTACGCGCCATTATCTTTTTCCACACACCAACCATGGCCATACTATGCAGTTATTGATACAGCGATTCGTGCCGCGGCTCAGCGAGGTGTTAAAATTGAACTCATGGTATCTAGTTGGAATACCGGCAAACCAGACATCGACTACTTAAAAAGCTTACAAGTGTTACCTAATATTCAGGTCAAGATCGTCACTATCCCACAAGCAAAAGAAGGTTTTATTCCTTATGCCCGTGTTATGCACACTAAGGCAATGGAAATAGATAACAAAATTGCTTGGGTTGGCACCAGTAATTGGGAAGGTGGCTATATGGATAATTCGCGCAATTTAGAAATTGTTATGCAAAACAAGCCGATGGCCATGCGCATTACCGAACTTCATCAACAACTGTGGAACAGTGCTTACACTAAAGCATTAGATGTGAATCACGATTATTCAAAACCACATCCTGGCTCGGCGAAATAATATAATTTTTTGCGAATAATTGGCGTAACAGAACTATTTTATCCGGCAAAAAACTACTTGTTCGGTTGAGCCAATTCCGCATCTAGGCGTTGTTTTGTTTCATGCATCAGTGTTTCGCATTGTTTAACCAAATTAACCACATCGGTCTCATGCAGACCGGTGGTTGCAATAGGTGGTAGCATTTCAACAATCACCTTACCGTTGCACCAGCGGTTCACTTTTACGTGCTCGTGGGTGTTACTGCATACGACGGGGATGATGGGCACACCTGCTTGAACCGCCGCATGAAATGCTCCACGTTTAAAAGGCAACCAACCACGACCTCGACTACGCGACCCTTCGGGAAACATAAAAATAGATAAGCCTGTGGTTTTCATTCCAGCAACAACTTGATCAATAGTGGCGATGGCTTGCTTTTTGTTATCGCGGTTGATCATGATATTACCGCTGATCCAATATAAAGCCCCAAAGAAAGGAACCCAACGCAAAGAGCTTTTACCAACCGTTACCGCACCTCTAGGAAACACGACTGGCACAGTGACTAAATCGAAATTATTTTGGTGATTAGAAACATAAACAGCTTGAGGAATCGATTCGGATTCTTTAGCAACTCGCCCTTCTACAGACAAGCCAAACAAAGGAGCAACTCGGACAAAGACTTTACTAAGGTGGTAAACACGGTCTTTAGACCCTAATGTGAATAGGCAGAACACTAAGCCCCACAAAGTAATACCAACAATCGCAATAAATAGTAACAACACTCTTATTAGAAATAACATACTTGAACTTACCTTGCCCTCAAATAATGAATCTGACTGAGTCAAATTAAAACTGACAGATCATTTATCCAATGTTTAAACGGGTTTGAATGCCTGTTGCCAGCGTAAAAACTCTTCTGCAACCAATGGTTTGGAGAAATAATAACCTTGGATTTTATCGCATTTATACTGACCAAGCAGAGCAACACCTTCGGCATTCTCCGCGCCTTCTGCAGTCACTTGGAAGCCTAAACTATGAGATAGTTCAATAGACGCTTTGACAATAAATTCATCGCCTTTATTACTATCAATGTACTGAATAAATGCTCGATCTATTTTCACCTCGTTGACAGGCAGTTCACGTAAGTACGCCAATGAAGATTGGCCAGTCCCAAAGTCATCGATAGCAAGATGAATCCCTAACGACTGCAAGCCTTTTAATACTTGGATCACTTTAAGCCGATCTTTCATAACAGCACTTTCAGTCACTTCTAAAGCCAGCGCTTCAACAGGTAAATTATTCTCTTTGAGCGCCTTTTCAATCATTCCTGGTAGCTGTTCATTAACTAGATCATGGGCCGATAAATTGATGGCAACACGAATTCTATGCCCTTCAGACCACCATATATTTAGCTGTGCAAGAACAGATTTAATGACCCAATGGGTCAATAATTGAATGTTACCAGCATGCTCTAGTAGCATGATAAATTCGTCGGGAGGAATAAAGCCTAATTCGGGATGACGCCAACGAATCAAGGCTTCAGCTTCGTTACAGTCTTTAGATGCGACGCCCACTTTTGGTTGATACACAACAAACATTTGCCCTGAATCCAAAGCCTCAGACAAGTCACCAATAATACGCAATTGACGCTGATGGCTCTCATCTTGACCCGCTTGGTAAAAAGCAACACCACCAGGCTCTTCTTTGGCTTGATCCACTGCGATGTCTAAGCGGCGCATAGCATCATTGACACTCAGAATCGTGTCTTCTAGTGGTAGTACACCGACGGCAACGGAGAGCAGAACTTCTGACCCTTGAACGATAAAAGCCTCGTCAAAGAAGGCGCTCAATGAGTTGCATTCGTCTGATGTGATTTCCTCATCAAATACCAATAAAAATTGATCTCCAGCGATGCGTGCTTGCATCACTGCATGACTGCCCCAGGCCAATAGTCGTTCTGCGACTTTAAGTAATAACAAGTCGCCATTATCAAAACCCAACATATTGTTAAGGTCTTTGAAGTGGCGAATGTCTACCAATACCAAATACCCCTTTTCACGAGGCAGCTCTCTATTCAGGTATTGCTCCACCGCGCTGCGATTATGCAAACCGGTATGTAGATCATGAAAGGCTCGATTGGTTAGCTCTTCTTCCCGTAATGAAATTGAGTTTTGCATCGACATCATGGTATTCGCTAACACACAAAACTCACCTTTTACGGCTGGCGCTTTGGCTTCAATACCGATTAAACCAATCTGCCTAGCGAACTCAACAAGACGTTCGATTGGTGCTGTTAAGTTTCTGGCAAGCAGGATGCCAAATAATAAGGCCAACGCTAATGCGCCGGTAAAGATAAGTAACAGTTGATTACGGGCTCGGTTATAACTTTCTAACCAAGGTTTGTATGGCAAGTGCAAAACACCCCATTGATTTTTGGCATCTAAGTCGATACCAAGAGATAAGTATTTATCCGAGTTGGTAAATTGAGGTTTTTTAGTAAGCGCGCCCACACTTTGAATTTCTGCAAATAAATCATGCTTATCTTGTTCGGGGAGAGTGGAATATCCAGAAACTTCTTGCCCATTATTTGTATCGCCCACGAAGCTAATTTCCAGCCCCGTTACCGCTTTAATTTCTTGTGCCAGCTTTTTATCTAATAAAAAAGCCATGCCAACCCAAGCAATAGTATTAGGAGCTTTTACAGGCACTAAAACCAACTGATAGGCTTGCCCATGAGAAGAAATCATAGTGTTAATGGCTGCACCGCCTGAGCGACGAGCAGATTGAATTAGACTCGAAACGGTTTTATCAATATCCAATTCTTTGGTAGCGGTAAGTATCTTCCCTGAAGGCGAAACTAAGAAAGAAACATCAGCACCAATACGAGCACCTTGGTTGACTAAAACAGAACGGATTGTCCCTATTTCTTGCGTAGCAACGGCTTGTTTAAAACCGAAATCAGAAACGAGAATCCCAACACCTTTGGTCAATCGATCTGCTCGACTTTCAAGGGATAAATAGAATACATTTCGTGCGACGTCTATCGCTTGAACACCTTGTTTATAATTGTCTTCTTTTAGCGAACTAAGTACCGCGACTGCGGTTCCTAGTTGAACCATCGCAAGCAAGCCTAATAATAAAACGATTAACCGCGAACGAAAGCTAGTTAACATATAATAATTCCTCTAAACCTACGTCGACGGCAATGACTTCTCAAGCTCAAGTATTCTTTAACGCGTGACTCACTTTAGGGTGAGTTCATTATGGCGTCACGATAATTGTATTATTTTCGCTTGATTTACTAAGCAGTATATATATTTAGTGCATAAAGAGTTAGCAAAGGGGAAAACTAAATCTCCTTTAGCGAAAAGTAATAAACAAAGTATTCTTTACTGGTTATGGCGCCCAATAATTATCTTGCCAATAATCCATTTGATTATCTTGTAAAAAACTCCATGCCACGAAACGGCTAATTTTTTGCCCTTGCGCCATTTCTATGGTTTTTATTTGTCGTGCTCCTACTTCTTTTAGCGTGCGATAAATAGCATCCAGATTACTTTGTCTGGCAACCAATGAAGTAAACCAAAAACAGCGATCAGAATAGTGAACACTCTCTTTAATCATACGTGAGACAAAACCCGCTTCACCACCGTCACACCATAGTTCAGGCGCGGTTCCACCAAAATTCAACACCGGCTTAGTGGTCGTGGACTTTGTAGATTCTTTTCCTTTTACACCCCGCCATTTACGTTTTGATTCATCCTGCATAGCAGCTTCACTAGTGTGAAATGGAGGGTTACAAAGCACCACATCAAAGCGCTCTTGCTCTTTCCAAATACCAGCAAATAACGTCGCCGTATTGTTTTGCAAGCGAACGCTCACCGCGCCTTTCAAACAAGCGTTTGATTTAATAATGGTGTCACAGGTTGCCACGGCAATAGGGTTAACGTCTGAGCCAACGAACTGCCAGCCATATTCTTGATGACCAATAATAGGGTAAACACAATTTGCACCGACTCCCACATCCAGCGCTCTGACACTTTTTCCTCTAGGAATCACACCTTTATTACTGTTTGCCAATAAATCGGCAAGGTAGTGAATGTAATCTGCTCGTCCTGGAATAGGTGGGCACAGATAGCCAGGTGGAATATCCCAAAACGCCACGCCATAAAAATGGCTTAATAGAGCACGATTTAATGTTTTGACAGCGGCGGGATTGGCAAAATCAACTGATTCATTGCCATATTGATTAAGCTTAATATAGTGGGAAAGCTCAGGGCATGAATCCGCTAACAGCGCAAAATCATAACGCGCCTGATGAGGATTACGAGGGTGTAATTCGAGCTTATTAGTACGCTGACCTTTCGATTGCTTATTTTTCAATGCCGCCATAATGCCGTCAATTTTATCAAAACGTCAGTATAACTGAATTTACCTTTAAGGTGGACTAACAAGCATTTAGAGCTAAATCGCAGGGTAAGGAATTAGGTCTTTAACAACCCGCTCACAAATACCTCTAAACCAAATAACACCCGGATCATTTCCGACAGATTTTGGCCAGCTTGAGTAGTAATTAATAAACGGAAAGTCCATTGGTAAATCTTTTATTACCAAGCCAAATTGCTCTCTAAAACGCTCTGGAAGTAAGCCACTATTACTCATTAACAAGGATGTTCTACCCACAGTCTCAAGCGCCGCCAACATATAAGGCGTACGGAAGGCAAAATGCCGTTCGCGCGCACGATCACCAAGTAAGGCATCACTAATGATTGGATTAGCCCCTCCTACTCCTAGGTTTACTAAGACATGAGAGTAGGATAGATAATCATCCAAGGTGATGCTTTCTCTGTCAGCCAGCTCATGATTAGATGACATAATGCAACGGAATTTCTCGTGGCCTAACAGCATTTTCTCAAAGCGGTTTGGCAGCTGAATATAATCACTGCACAATGCCACATCGAGAGAGTGCTCCGCTTGATTAAGCAAGCTAGTTTCCGTCAGTGTGCTCGTTTCTAGTGAGGCGAATGGGGCTTCTCGATAAAATTGCTCGGCAATCGCAGGCATATAAGCTTGTGCTTGATAATGGGTTGTTTGCATACGAAAGGTACGACGGCTACTTTGCGGTTGGAATTCAGACTCTGTCCATAAGCCAGCCATTTGCTCTAACATCAACTTCAAAGGCGCCTCTAATGCTAAAGCTTTTGACGTTGGCACCATCTCTTTTGAGGTACGAACAAACAAGGGATCATCGAACGCATCACGTAAACGATTTAGCAATCGACTCATCGCAGATTGACTCAAAAATAAACGATCTGCCGCCCGCCCAACATTGCGTTCTTCAAGTAAATATAAAAGCCCTGTTAACGATTTCAAATCCAAATGCTGTAACGTGCTGGGAATCATAAGTAAAATCCGATTTATGCATAATAGTTAGAACTATTATGCATTGGATTTAATCGTAAGGGGAAGCCATGATGCAAGTTCGGAATAACTTTTTCTTAGGATCATCGTTATGTTAACGCCAAAACAAACTTTCTTATTCGGCCTCTTTTTTAGCGGCGTTACCGTATTTTTTTGGGGCATGCTGCCGATTGCACTAAAGCTGTCTTCAGGCTTTTCAGATCCAATCACCCTGACTTGGTTACGCTTCTCGGTTGCAGGAATTATTTTAGGATTATGGCAATGGCAGCGTGGGAAGTTAGGTGAGTTCAAAACATTGGCCAAAAAAGACTGGTTACGCATTTTTTCTGCTGGGACATTTTTGATCATCAACTACACCTGTTTTGCTTGGAGCCTACAGTTTTTATTACCAGGTTCTGCTCAATTAAGCTTTCAAATTGCACCACTATTTTTAGCATTAGGTGGCCTTTTCTTTTTGAAAGAAGCCATTCACATCAAGCAATGGGGCTGTTTTGTTCTGCTTGGTATTGGCATGTTGGTGTTTTTTCACCCTGTATTTTCAAGTGAGCAAAGCAATAATATTTGGATTGGCTTTGCCATTATTCAAGTATCTGCGTTAGCTTGGTCTCTCTATGCGCTGTTACAAAAATCGCTATTTACCAGACTCGCCCCTTCTAATATTTTACTGGCGATTTATTGGTATGCCTTGGTTGTGATGCTGCCTTTTTCATCGCCTAGCCAATTAGCGTCCATGTCTTTTAACGATGCGATAGTGGCGGCGTTTTGCTGCCTTAATACGCTCATCGCTTATGGAGCATTCGCGCAAGCGTTACGTTATTGGCAAACAGTGCAAGTCAGTGCCGCCATTGCATTAACGCCTGTTACCGCTTTTATCTTGACGGAAGTCTGCGTGGCATGGGGATTTTGGCCTGACATTATCCAATCGTCACATGCAGATGCTTTGAGTTTAATTGGAATGTTAATGGTGGTGGTTAGTGCGATAAGCGTGCAATTTATTAGCGCGTCTATTCAAAGGAAGAAGCACCGAGCAGCCATGGAACAACAGCCACTAAAAGTGGCTTGAATGCTGGTGTTAGAGAATGTTATTGCTAAATAAAGCCATTGTCAGAGGGTTATTTTCGATAGGAGCTTTTCGCGTTTAAATCCAAGCGAAAAAAGGCAGTAAAGACAAACTTAAGACAATCAATATAGCGAATAAGGTAAACACGCTCTCTGCCGGATTCTGACGAGCGTATTGAACATAACCCACCAGCCATTCCCAAAGGGTGGGTGGCTTGCGATCCGTCATTCGTTTGAGTTGATCCTCACGAATTAATGCTCGCGCTGCGGTCGCGTGCTCTTTATCTTTTACCCAGATACCCGCTAAGGATATTTGCCAGCGTCCGGCAGACGTTTCGTAAAAAGGAATATCGTTATCAAATAGTAATTGGCGAATATCATCCGCTTCGTCATCGGGTACATATTTGAGTCGAAAAACCAGAGTAGCCATAACGCGCCTTTTACTATCAAGAGGGAGAGAACGGCGCAAGGATAAGAGAAGCTCTAGTGAAATACAATCGTCTGGCTTGTTTCTAGTCCGCTACTTTCTCAATAACTAAAGTAAGATAACCCACATCAAAACCAAATTTACTCAATACCGATTCATTAATAACCACGTTCTCGTTCACTTTATACATTCGATCATCAACGCTAACCTCTAAAAGGTCACCGTCATACGGAACTTGCAGCGTGTATTTCATAAACAAAGCATTACCCGCTTGGCTAATGATGCCCTTACCAATAACATCATTAGCTGTTGCCGTATAATGCCCATTTTCATCTGGCGTCATTACCCAAGTACGCTGCTGTTTTTCACCATCATCAAACACGAAGTTTTCTTTTAGCGTTCCTACTCCATTTTCCCACTGACCATATAGGTCAGCATTAAAATAGCGAATCACTTTACCACTGCGATTTTTTAAGATCCCATGAGCTTTGAGAGGTCCAGAGAAAAAGTTAGACAAAGCGAAACTGGGTGTATTCTTAGCATATTCAGAAACATCTGGCGTCGAGCAGCCAGCCAGCAAAATGAAATTCACAAACACCAGCGTTTTTAACCACGTCATTTGTTTCATGAGCAATGCCATTTTCTCTTCCTTCTATCCGATCACTTAAAATAATGATACTGAATATCGACCGCTTTATAATCGCCGTTTTTATCTGCAATATTGGCACGACCAGTAAAACGTAGCAGGCGTTTTGTCTCTGGGTCATACGCTAATAAAATCGGATCTATTAACATCCTAACAACCCATGAGTCTGGCGTAAGAGCAAAACATTCCGCGCCTTTTTGAGTATCTGGTTTACATAAGCTTCGACTCACAGTAAAGCCAACGGTAGATTGGCGACTAGGAGCAATGAACTGAACGTCCATTTTTGTGTCATTTTCTAGAGACTGCCAATATTCTTTCACAAACGCATTAAAACCAGCGTCTACTATCATGCCTGGTTTATAGGGAATATCTGCTGTTTTTACTTTTGCATCTTTATTTTTTTGATAATGAACAATAATATTTTTTGAGTTGCTATTAACCTCAATTCTTTCTCCATTACGTTCATTTACTTGAGTAAAACTGGGGGCAATTTTAGATTGGCTCTCATCAATAACTTTATGCCCAAAGACCAGACCATCAGGCTCTGAGTACTCTACATCGTGCTTACCATTTGCGCCTATTGTGTGCGTTTCTCGATACAGCAACGCCCCTGTTTTTACACTGTAAGCGGTACCCACTACCTTATTAAAGCTTTCTTCCGCTGATGCTATTTGGCTAAATGTTGCACCTAGAATAAAGGCAACCAACAAAGGGAGTACTGGCTTACGGGTAATAGATTGCTTGATCATAATTGCTTATCCTCTTTCGAATACAGAGCCCATTTTTCACAATAGTACACGCTAATTGGCAGGATTAGTGCCCAAGCTAAAGCAATGACAAATAAAGAAAGCCAAATGGGTTCGGCTAACGAAATGTCCGTAAGCTTTGTTCCAGCAATGTAACTAAAAGTTGGTCCAATAAAACCCAGTAAAGCACTCAAGCCATACCGGGTTCTTAAGAAAGCCAAGCTATGGGCAAATAAGGTGGCAACGGATATCCACAGACATAACAACCATATCGGTGGAAGATTGCCAAAATGTTGCATGTCTGCCGGAATCGTAAAAATACCGAGACGGAAAAAAGCCCCGTCAACCAGAACACCCAAGAGGAAAAACAGTAACACCAAACGCCACTCAGCACGCTTATGCATAAAGTAATGATAGTGCAAAAATAAATACACTAACGTTACAGGCAAAGCCACATAACTACCGCCGAGGACGCAGCTAAACCAAACACCTTGAAATAACACCGCATTAATCAAGGATTTCATTTCTATTCCTTATTGATGCACAGACGCTAAAGCAAACCGATGCTCAGGTTTTGCAAAAATAAATTGCCCAGTGCTGATAGCGCGCTCTTTAAACCCACCTTCACAATACGCCAGGTAGAAATCCCACATACGGCAAAAAACATCATCAAAACCCATATTGGTAACATCTAAACGAGCCGCATGAAAACGCGTCCGCCAATCGGCTAATGTTTTAGCATAATGTTCAGTAATATCTTCCAAACCAACAATTTGCATATCGGTTTTTTGGGCAATTTTTTGTGCGATAACTTGATTGGAGGGCAAACAACCACCAGGAAAAATATAACGTTGAATAAAATCCACTGAACCACGAGCATAATCATAACGCTGATCCGCAATCGTGATCGCTTGAATAACCATCACCCCATGCGGTTTCAGCAACTGACTGCATTTACTAAAATAACTGTCATAGTATTCGTGACCCACCGCTTCAATCATTTCAATCGAAACAAGTTTGTCATACTCACCGGTCAAATCACGGTAATCTTCTAGCAAGAGTGTGATTTTGTCACTCAAACCTGCTTCTTCCACTCGCGCTTTGGCAAAGTCATATTGCTCTTTAGAAATAGTGGTTGTCGTTACCTGACAGCCATAATGCTGAGCCGCATGTATTGCCATGCCTCCCCAGCCAGTGCCAATTTCTAATAAGTGATCTTTTTTTGATAATTGTAATTTCTGACAAATCCGATCCAGTTTATTCACCGATGCGATTTCTAAAGAGGCATTATCTTCTGGGTAGACTGCAGCGGAATACATCATGGTTGGATCAAGAAACAATGAGAAAAAGTCGTTGCCTAAATCGTAATGGGCAGAAATATTTTTCTTTGAACCACGCTGACTATTAGCATTGAGCTTATGAGCAATTTTAGCGCCGATACGACTCCAGATAGGACGCTTAGCATCCATACTGTTGATCACGTTTAAATTGGCCACCATCAGACGAATAACAGCAACTATATCTGGCGATGTCCACCAGCCTTTCATGTACGCTTCGCCTGAGCCAATACTGCTGTTTAAAAATATATCCCGATAAGCGCCATTGCTGTGTATTTGAATATGCGCATGATGACTGGCGGTGCTTTTAGGCGCACCGAATTCATGTAACTGGCCTTGGTCTTCTAATGTTAAATGCCCTATTTCGAGCTTTTTTAACATCTTAAATACCACGCGTTTAGCCATGCTATCGAACCACTCTCCGCGACGGCTCTTGCCAACTTTCTGATTATTTATACTGACTGAGTTCATTCAATCATGCCCCTATGTTTTATTATTTAATGTTGGAAGATTCAGTGTCTGGATGCGAATAAAATGGCACTTTTTTCAACCACAATGCTAAGGCTTGCCAATAAATCCCCGCGACAACTTTCATTGTCATAACCGGATAACTGAACAGCACCTTAGCCAATGAAGCACGAGAAATAGAAGTCCGCGTTAACGACAAGGTTGCATCGAATACACAACGCTCTGGGTCGTCTTGTTCTTTATTCTGCATATGAACCGCCAGTTTTTTGCCTGGTGTCGTACTGCGCCAATCATAAAAATGATTCATTGGATGAAATGGCGAGACATGCATCTCCTTATTAAAAATAATACGTTGACGATGGCGAGTTGGATCACACGAAAGCACATAAGTAACACGCTCTTTCCAAGGAGTATTAGTCACTTCTAGCAGCATAGCGTTAAGCTGCTCGTGTTCGTCAAAGCAGTAATAAATAGTAATTGGATTAATAATAAAGCCAAAATATCGACAGTTTGTCAGCACTCTTACGGGGCCGGTTAAATTCGTCTTCAGCTCTTTATTTACTTTCGCCAACACAGCCTCTTTTAAAGGCACCACCTCATCACCAAAATAATCTTGTCGCTTAAATCTGGCTAAATGAAACGCCTTTTTCGACCACCAAGGACTAAGCGTCAGAATTTGATCCAATTCATCCAGATCAAAATACATCATAAAAACTCGGTAACGAAAGCCATGCTCTTTCGGTGAGAAGCGACGATGGCGCACGACGCCATGGTAAATAGCGCTATGATATGTTTCACCCTGTACGGACTTTTGAGCTACTTCCATTGAACCCCCAAACCATTCGCAACGCGCACGCCACTCCAGCAACCATCTTCATGAAAGCCATTACGCCAATAAGCCCCACAGAACCAAGTATTATTAACGCCATTAATGTCTTGCCAGCGATTCTGGGCGGCAATACCTTCTAATGTGAAGGTAGGATGAGCATATTGATAGCGGCCAATAATTTTGCTTGGGTCAATCGTTTCTGTCTGATTAAGCGTGACGACATACGTTGTTTCGCTGGTGAAGTTCTGCAAAATATTCATGTTATAGCTTAAGGCCGCAGGCTTTGTTTGATCTTTACCTAAATGGTAATTCCAGCTTGACCAAGCTAATTTAGTTTTCGGCAGTAACTTATCATCCGTATGAAGCACCACATCGTTGTTACGGTATGGAATCGCCGACAAAATAGCCTGTTCGTCTTCACTTGCGTCACTCAATAACGCTAAAGCCTCATTACTATGACAAGCAAACACCACTTGGTCATACGTCTCAATAACACCCTGTTCAAAATGCAATTCCACGGAATCAGACAATCGTTTCACTTTTTTAATTTTGCTGTTCAATCGAATTTTTTCTTGGAACAATCTGACTAACGGCATCAAATACGCAGAAGAGCCTCCTTTTATGACTCGCCATTGTGGCCGATCATTAACGCTCAACAGACCATGGTTTTTGAAAAAACGTACAAAGAAAACTAACGGAAAATCCATCATTTCCTCAAGCGTTGCTGACCAAATAGCGCTGCCCATGGGAATTAAATAATGGCTAGCAAAACGCGAGCCGTAGTTTTTCTTAGCGAGGTAATTGCCTAGTGACAATCCCTCTTCAAGCTCACCACTTTCTAAGTCTCGAATCGCCTCTTTGTTAAATCGCATAATGTCTTTCAGCATACCCAAATACGGCAAGTTGAACAGATTTCGTCGCTGTGCAAATAAAGTATTGAGATTGTTGCCACCGTACTCCAAACCGGTTCGCTTACAACTCACACTAAAGCTCATCTCGGTTGGTGTAGACAACACACCTAATTCATCCATTAAGCGAATAAAATGTGGGTACGTCCAATCATTGAATACGATAAAACCCGTATCAATAGCACGCTGTTTTTGCCCCTCTTGAACTTGCACGGTCGCCGTATGTCCACCGATTCGAGGGGCGGATTCAAAAACAGTAATGTCATGCTTACGCTGCAATAAATATGCGCTGGTTAAACCGGAAATCCCTGATCCAATAATGGCAATTTTCACTCATTGTCCCCTTGGGTACGCCTATCTCATTAAAAAAGCGTACGCTATCAATTTAATATTTAGGCGCTGTCATTACTGCCCAGCGCTTTGGAAACTGCTTGGCGACCCAAAGCATGGCGGTTAATCGTTTAGGAAAAGCGTATTCGTAAGGCCGCTTTTCAATAGCCGCTTCTATGCGGACGGCAGCCTGCTCTGATGACATCAAAAATGGCATAGAAAACGTGTTTTTTTGAGTTAATGGCGTATCAACAAAACCCGGCAAAATACACGTCACATCAATATTAGAAGACAGTAAGTCCACTCGTAATGATGATAAGAAATAACGCACCGCCGCCTTGCTTGCCCCATAAGCTTCAGCTTGGGTAAAGGCCGCTTGTACTGCTTGAGAACTGACGCCGACAAGATGAGGTTGTTGCGCTTTTTTGAGTAACGGCAGACAGACCTCAACACTGTTCACTAGGCCAAAGTAATTAACCGACATGACACGCTTCATCATGCTCCAGTCTGGGTTGTTAATATCCAAATACTCACAGTTTCCGGCATTCAAAATAACGCAGTCTAAGTGTGGTGAGTGTTGCCGCAAGAGATCACGAACACAGTCAATTTGAGTGTCATCTGTCACATCATAAGGAATGAAGATAAGCGCTTCATTGGCAATAAAATCGACTAACTTGCCTTCTGTTCGAGCACTAGCGAGCACGTGATAACCGCGTGCTAAATAACGCTCAACAAGGGAAAAGCCAATTCCTGAGCTAGCACCCGTAATCCAAATGACTTTTTTTTGCTTACCAGCATCCATTGTCACGCTCCTTATTGCACCGCTAAACGTTTTTTTAACCCCTTAACAACACATCCCAATAAAGGAACATGTTCGTACAGCATTTGCCCTAGGTCGTAGACGTCTTCGTGGTAATAAATACGGTCATTGAATTGGATCTGACTAATGCCACGTACCGTCAATGTTTTATTACCTAGCTTAGGATGCTTAAAATGCATATTCCATTTAATGTAAGCGCAGTTATCACTCACCATCTGATCTAGGTATTCAAAGCGACCACTATTAACATCCGTACATAAATCCGACATGTAGGCATGAAGCTGCTCAATGCTTCTGACTTCCTGCACTGGGTCTTTAAAAATAATATTGTCTGCATAGAGCTCATCTATTTTCGACAATGGGATGTGCTTAATATCCTGATAGAATGCTTTGAAGGCTTCTATCAATCTGTCTTGAGAATCCATTTAGGCTTCCACCGTAACTAACAAAATGTCGTAACAATTCACTGTACCAAGAGACTCATCAGTTCATTGCCCTGTTTTGTATTAAACGCACTCATCAGCGCCTTGGATCACTTTTTGATTCTGTTAACGCCATCCAACCTTTATTTGATGTGTAGAAATATTCTCAAGAAAGAAGTGATCTACTATGCTTAGCCTAGCGTATAGATACCATAACGTAATTGACGGCTAGCAAGCATTAAGCCATCACCACTTAGCTTTTTATGGAGTCATAAATGGAGCGTGCCAAACAGACACAACCTGATGACCAACTAGTGCAAGATATGTTTGCCGTCGCTGAACATCGCGATCAAGTAGCCTTAACTCGGTTATTCGATCACTATGTGCCTAAAATCAGAGCCTTTTGTCTCGCGGCTCAGCCTGGCGCAAATCTAATGGCAGATGATATTGCTCAAGAAGTCATGATTAGAATTTGGCGAAAAGCACATACCTACAAGCCAGAAGCTGCATCACTAAATACGTGGGTATTTACCTTGGCAAGGAATGCTCGGATTGATTATTTTCGTAAAAATAGCCGTCATCAAACCAACATTGATCCTGACTATCTTTTCCAGAGCATCGTCGATGAAAATGCAGATCCATTCAAAGATGCTCAGCACCAACGAGATCAAGAACGCATTAAAGATGGGTTAGATAAACTGCCACAGGATCAGAAACAGGTATTATATAAAGTGTATTTAGAAGGCAAAACACATAAAGAAGCAGCAGAAGAATTATCGCTACCTCTTGGGACAATAAAATCTCGAGTTCGCCTAGCACTTCACAAACTCACTATTTACATTAAGAGGTAGTCACCATGCTTAACCATCATCCAAGCATTGAAATGCTGACTGACTACGCTGCAGGCTCACTGGCATTGGCATATTCTTTGTCTGTTTCTACACATTTAGAGCATTGCTCGGAATGTCAGCAACACGTTCGTAAACTTGAAGTATTAGGGGCAAATTTATTTACCCAAACAGCCCCTGAAAATCAATCGCTGTCTTTTCTAAAGCAGTCTTTTTTCGAAAAATTAACGGAAGAAGAACAAGATAGAACAAGTGAAACTCTGGCTGAAAACAAGCAAAAATCAGTAAAGAACTGGTTTGACGACTACAAAATTCCTGCAAGCCTACGCCAGTTTGTACCAAACAATTACGATGAACTGTCTTGGATGAAGTTATCGCCATCTGTCAAAATCGCCACTTTGTGCGACGAAGATGGTATTCAGGTTTCTCTTACTCGCATCAAGGCCGGCGCACATATTCCAACGCACACTCATGCCGGTGAAGAAATTACATTGGTATTGGAAGGCGCATTTTCTGATGAGAAAGGAGTGTATGCCCGTGGTGACTTTGTCAGCCGTAATGCGAGCCACAAACATAAGCCGATGGTAACAAAAGACGCTGAATGTATCTGCTTAACAGTACTGGATGCGCCAATTGAGTTTACGGGTTGGCTTACTCGTTTCTTCAATCCTATTATGCGTCGCTATCACCCACAAACTCAGTAAAAACAGAGAGAACGCTTTTTTAAGATATTGAAAGATGACGACCGTTTTTCCGAAGATAGGCTACAACAAGAAATATTTTTGAAAATATGGTACAGTCCTTGTTCAACTAACGATAAGGACTTAATTATGGCTACTAAGAAGAAGCAACCAGCCGCTTCGGAAACGTCGGAATCTATTGAAAAGCAAATGCAGGAATTCCTTGCACGTGGCGGCCAAATCGACAAAATAAACTCCGGTGTTAGTGGTCAGTCTCAGCTTACGGGATCTCGTCATATTTCCCTAGGCAACAATAAAACGAAAAGCCAATAAGCTTTTCGTTTTATTGTTTGAGCAAGAGAACCGCACAACCTATATCGAAAAACCAATTAATCACTCTTCCCCGCATCAAATATCACATCGTTAAAGATGGACGTAAACGCTAAGATTTACGACAAAATAACGTTCCTAAATATAAATGCGTTAGACTAGAATTCAAATAATATCACCTTAAAGGATCTATCATCCATGCTCACTGAATCTGATCGTGCCTTTTTCAGGCCTAAATGGCGACGTGTTGCCGCTACCTTATTCTGTGTAGCTTGGTCAGCTTTGGAATGGTCTGATGGCGAAGCATTCTGGGGGAGTGTTGCTATTGGGATTACTATTTACTGCCTATGGAACTTCTTCTACAAGTTTAATGACAATAATACGTCGCAAGATTCGTAAAAGCTTAACAGGCAAATATCTGCCTTTTTATCTTCTCCGCTATATTACTTACTAGGCAAACGTCACAATATCGTAAACCAAGCTCCTTGGTAAAAGCGTATTCCATACCCTCCTAAGACATTTATTCGTCTCAACTTTTGCTATATTGATTGCTATAGAGTTTTGTATTTTCTTTTTCCGATGTGTGGAAAGCCTCTCTTACCGTCGAAAAGAAAGTAAGCCTCCCTAACGACTCTATCGCTGCTGGTTCTCCAGTTGGCGGTTCTTGCCCACCTACTGGTGGGCTTTTTTATGTATTAACGCTTTGCGTTATTTATTGCATTTCATTATCCAATTAGGCCCGCTAACCTGCAAAAAGCCTTTGGTCATATTTTAGCCATCTAATTGTCACCCACCTGTCACATTTGCACTCTAGTCTCAATAGTACCAACTAAGAGTCTTCCCCCTAGCGGAGCGCCATTGTGATACAAGTAGAACAATTGATTGCCAATAAATCACCTCAGTTCTTCAACAAGAGCCCACTTATTACTCGCCCTACATTGAGCGTACTAAAACACTTATTTCACGAAAATGAAGTGAATCATTTTTTAGATAAAAATGAGGATTGCGCTGGTTTCGAGTTTATTGATCGAGTCTTAGACCATTTCAATTTCACTTATCAAGTTGGTCAAATGGACCGTCGCAATATTCCCGCCAGCGGCCGCGTGATGATCATTGCTAATCATCCACTTGGTGCACTTGATGGCTTAGCACTATTGCGCTTAGTGGGAGAAATTCGTCCTGATGTGAAGATCGTTGGTAATGATTTATTAATGGGATTCGATGGCCTCAAAAGCCTCGTGTTACCCGTCGATAATATGGGCGGAAAGACAGGGCGCCAGCAACTTAAAGCGATTATGAATTGCTTACACAATGAAGAAGCCGTCATTATCTTTCCTGCTGGAGAAGTTTCCCGCCTATCGCCTAGCGGCGTAAAAGATCAACGCTGGAACCATAATTATCTCAAACTAGCTCAGAAGACCAACAGTCCATTGCTACCGGTTCACATTGGTGGTCGCAACTCGATATTATTTTACACCAGCTCTTTGATTTATCGCCCACTGTCTACTATCCAGCTCGCTAACGAAATGTTTCGTCAAAGAAACCGAAAGATACCAATGCAAGTAGGCCAAGCGATTCCAATTCAAGAATTGGCCAAACTACCGTTAAATGATAAAGAAAAAAGTAAGCTGGTAAAGCGTCACCTTTACCGCATTGCAAAAGGCAAAAAACCACTCCTTAAAACAGAGAAAACAGTCGAACATCCACAGAATCGGCAATTAATTCGTAACGAATTAAAGCAGTCTGAGCTCCTTGGCAGTACCAAAGACAACAAGCAAATCTACTTATTTAATTACGACCCCATGTCCGTCATTATGAAAGAAATCGGGCGTTTACGGGAGATTTCCTTTCGTAAGGTAGGCGAAGGTACTGGCGAACGCTCTGATGTAGACAAATTTGATCAACATTATCGCCATTTGATTTTATGGGATGAAGAAGAATTAGAAATCGTCGGGGCGTATCGTATCGGGGAAGTTGCTCGTTACATGAAAGAAGATAACCAAAATCGGATTTATAGTGCGGAATTATTCCGTTACTCATGCGATATGGAGCCCTATTTTGAACAAGGTATTGAGCTGGGCCGCAGCTTTATCCAGCCTAAATATTGGGGGAAACGCAGCCTAGATTATTTATGGTATGGCATTGGCGCTTATTTAAACCGTCATCCAGATATTCGTTATATGTTTGGACCTGTGAGCCTAAGCAACAGCTACCCACAAATTGCCAAAGATTTTATCGTGTCTTTCTACACACTGTATTTTTCAGATAAAGAACATTTGGCCAAATCATTTACACCATACCAGGTTAACCCAGAGCACACTGAAATCATTTCAGGATTATTCTCAGGCACAAGCTACGAAGAAGACTTTAAAATCCTGAAAGAACAACTCGGACATTTTGGTGCCAGCGTTCCAACGTTGTTTAAACAATACAGTGAGCTCTGTGAAGAAGGTGGGGTTCGCTTCTTAGACTTTGGAGTCGATGCCGACTTTGGCTACTGTGTGGACGGTTTAGTCCTAGTAGACCTAAATACAGTCAAAGAAGCGAAACGAAAACGTTACCTAGATCAATGATGATGACGATTTGAGTGGTGGGGTTTCTGGTGATTTTTATCATGGGGTAACTTGAATAAAACAAGATAAGCGATCTTAATCACCAGCATCACAGTTAATACGATAAGAACGATCAGTTGTAGATCCATGCTATCACCACTTATTTGTAATTTTAAACGGGTGCGTTATGTCACTTTCTAAGTGTAGCTTATATCATTATTAAACAGCAAAAAACTGTGCATTTATTGATCTACGGCACTAAATAATAGCAACGACAGGCCTTAATTTGGCTTATTATTAGGTGAGTCAAATTATCATTTGAAGCAAAATGCCAAGTTTTACTCAAATATGAATGACTTATGGTAAATGGCGCAGGTCTTGCTTGAGAGAATAGAGTTACCCCTTTATTTTACCTGACACATTAGTTTCATCTCAAAAATAGATATTGGAGCTGGAAATGATTGAGAAAAAGTACCTAAAAACCAAACCACAATGCAAAGTAAAATTTGCGCTTCCTGCCGACAAAGTTGGTAATGCCAAAAAAGTAGCTGTTGTTGGCGACTTTAATAATTGGGACTGCAACGCAAACCCAATGAAAAAACAAAAATCCGGCGTGTTTGCCTCTACGTTAAGTTTGGGAATTGATGCCGCTTATCAGTTTCGCTATGTATTAGATGGTACAGAGTGGATCAATGATGAAATGGCCGATGACTATGTACCAAGCCCAATAAGCTATGATACAAATGGTGTCATTAGCCTCTAAAAATAGCTTCCTAGTCTATTTCTACGTCTCTCTTTCATAGTGTGGACCAGAGGCGCTACTTTTTTCTCAAGTCCTTATTTTGAGGGCACTTCTGTACCTGCTTAAAATAAAACACTTCCTTTGCCTAGCCTCCTAGCTTTATCCTTAGACCACTAATTAATGGATTCAGGCTGCAATTAATAGTCAAAAAATGTACAATTGTTTTTATTAAACGCGCGTTTAATAAAAACGCAGCAATCAGTATCTCGATTATTCAAGCGAATATATCGTCAAGACACTAAACGATTAAAGAGGTTTACCATGGCACATCAGCAGCAATATATTCACGGTCGCTACCTTGCATCTACAAGCGGAGAACATTTCGAAACGCTAAACCCTGCAACAGGTGAAGTCATTGCCACTATCGAGCACGCTGGACAAGCTGAGCTAGATGCTGCTGTTGAGTCGGCAAAAAAAGGGCAAAAAGTATGGGCTGCAATGAGCCCGGTAGAACGTGGCCGTATCTTAAAAAGAGCAGCAGAATTACTACGTGAAAACAATGAAGAACTTGCTCGATTAGAAGTACTCGACACCGGTAAACCATTACAAGAAGCTATATGTGTTGATATTGAAACCGGTGCAGACGTAATAGAATACTACGCAGGTCTAACCGACAAAATCCAAGGCGAATACCAAGATCTTGGTAACGGCAACTTCTACTACACTCGTAAAGAGCCTCTTGGCGTATGTGCTGGTATCGGCGCATGGAACTACCCAATTCAAATCGCTTGTTGGAAATCAGGGCCTGCACTGGCTGCAGGTAACGCCATGATTTTCAAACCATCTGAAGAAACACCGTTAACAGCACTGAAATTGGCTGAGATTTACACTCAAGCTGGCTTACCGGATGGCGTGTTTAATGTGGTTCAAGGCGATGCTCGCACTGGCCAGATGATTACCGCGCACCCAGGTATTGACAAGGTATCGTTTACTGGTGAAGTGGGTACAGGTAAAAAAGTCATGGCCGCTTCTGCACAATCTCTGAAGCAAGTAACCATGGAATTAGGGGGCAAATCCCCAATGATTATCTTTCCTGATATGCCAGTTGACCAAGCTGTGTCTGCCGCGATGCTAGCCAATTTCTATACTCAGGGTGAAGTTTGTACCAACGGTACTCGTGTTTTTGTCCATGCAGACATCATGGATGCTTTTACTAAAGAATTAAAAACTCGTACTGAAGCCATGATCATTGGCGACCCAATGGACATGGATACACAAGTTGGCGCATTGATCTCTAAAGATCATATGCAAAAAGTACTTGGCTTTATTGATGCGGCCAAAGCATCTGGCGCAACGTTATTGTGCGGTGGTTATCAAGTCACTGACAATGGTTTAGAAAACGGCGCCTTCGTGGCACCAACTGTCTTCACCAATTGCACCGACGACATGCCGCAAGTACGTGAAGAAATCTTCGGACCAGTTATGTCTGTTTTAAGCTTCACCGATGAAGATGACGTTATTGCTCGTGCAAACGACACAAAATACGGTTTAGCGGCTGGCGTATTCACCAAAGATTTTGCCCGTGCACACCGCGTAATCAATCAAATGCAAGCCGGTATTTGCTGGATCAATGCATGGGGCTCATCTCCTGCAGAAATGCCTGTTGGCGGTTATAAAGAGTCTGGTGTTGGTCGTGAAAACGGCATAGATACGCTTTATCACTACACCCAAAATAAGAGCGTATTTGTTGACCTGAACGACGTTCAAAACCCTTATTAAGCGAGAATATAATGGCAAACGAAATTTACGATTACGTTATTGTCGGCGCTGGTTCCGCGGGTTGTGTACTAGCAGACCGACTGACAGAAAATGGCGACAACAAGGTATTATTATTGGAGATGGGCGGCTCAGACAAGAGCGTTTTCATCCAAATGCCAACCGCTTTATCGTACCCAATGAACACAGACAAATACGCATGGCAATTCCATTCTGATAAAGAGCCAGGCTTAGACAACCGAGAAATGCACTGCCCTCGTGGCAAGGTACTAGGTGGGTCATCTTCCATTAATGGCATGGTGTACGTTCGCGGACATGCTTGCGACTTTGATCAATGGGAAGAAAACGGTGCGAAAGGCTGGAGTTATCAAGCTTGTCTACCATATTTCAAAAAAGCGGAAACATGGAAAGGCGGTGCAGACATGTATCGTGGCGGCCAAGGTCCCTTGTTTACCAACAATGGTAACGACATGACTTACAACCCTCTTTACCAAGCTTTTATTGATGCAGGCGAAGAAGCTGGTTACGGCAAGACAGGCGATTACAACGGTTACCGCCAAGAAGGCTTTGGCGCAATGCACATGACAGTAAAGAACGGTGTACGTGCTTCCACATCTAATGCCTACCTTCGTCGTGCAATGCAACGCCCTAACTTAACACTAAAAACTGGGGTGCTTAGTCACAAGGTCATTTTCGAAGGTAAAAAAGCAATTGGCATTGAATTCAGTAAGAATGGCAAAACTCAGCAACTAAACGCCCGCAAAGAAGTCATTTTATCTGCTGGTTCTGTCGGCTCGCCACAATTACTCCAATTGTCCGGTGTCGGTCCAAAAGACGTGCTAAAAAAAGCAGGAGTTCCTCTTTTACATGAGCTACCTGGTGTTGGTGAAAACCTGCAAGATCACTTAGAAGTTTACTTCCAATATTTCTGTAAAAAACCCGTCACGCTGAACAGTAAACTTGGTTTAATCAGTAAAGGGTTGATTGGTACCCGTTGGATGTTGTTTAAAACAGGTCTGGGGGCGACTAATCACTTTGAGTCTTGTGGTTTTATTCGTTCTCGCGCCGGACTCAAATGGCCAAACATTCAATATCACTTCTTGCCAGCAGCAATGCGATACGATGGGCAAGCCGCGGTTGAAGGGCATGGATTCCAAGTACATGTTGGACCCAATAAACCAGAAAGTCGTGGTAAGTTATGGATTGAATCAGCGGATCCGCAAGCCAAACCTCGTATATTGTTTAATTACATTTCTACCGAACAAGATAAGCAAGATTGGCGCGATACTATTCGCCTAACCCGTGAAGTACTCCAACAATCCGCTTTAAATGAATACCGTGGTGATGAAATTCAACCCGGTATGGCGATTCAAAGTGATGACGAAATTGATCAATGGGTAAAAGAAAATGTGGAAAGCGCTTACCACCCTTCTTGTACTTGTAAGATAGGCGCAGCCAACGACCCTATGGCGGTCTTAAATGAACATTGCCAAGTACGTGGTCTGAAAAACCTTCGTGTCGTGGATTCGTCTATTTTTCCAACGATCACCAACGGTAATTTAAATGCACCCACCATCATGGTTGCAGAAAAAGCCGCTGATATGATTCTTGGTAAACAAGCCTTACCTAGCCTAGGCGCACCGGTTTGGATTCATCCAGAATTTGAAACCAAACAGCGCTAAATAATGCTATTTTGTCACTGATGACATTGTTAATAAAAACCCCAAGATGAAGTAATTCATCTTGGGGTTTTTATTAACTAACTCGACAACATAATCATCTGGCGCATCTCGATAATAAACACCATCTGAGTAATACATATCGTCTCTCGTACGAAACTGAAAATATGATAGTTACAGCAGCACTATCGCTTGGACTACACAAAAATCACGGTATGGATGCTGATGCTAGAGGCCTGTTTAACGCTTAAACCAGCGCCACACAAACAACATTCGTAATAAGGCAGCGGATACATACGTCATAGCACAAGCAAATAAAATGCGTTTTACTTTAGGCAAATCTTCTTTCGGCAAGTAGCCTCCTTCTTCTAGAATAGGCAGTGCCTTATGAAAGCTGGCATCCCATTCTTCCGGCAAAATAGCCACTTGCACCAACACCGCCAGTATTCCTGATAACCCCACGACAAGGGCATGAATGGCCACCAAATAGGGGATGTGCAATACAACCGACAATAACGGCCAACCAATTAATAAACCACCAGCAAGCCGCTGTAAAAAGACCGCCTTTGGCAAATAACGTACTCGCAAACGTGCAATTCGTTCTTGCCGCTCATGAGCAATCGCATGGCCAACTTCATGGCTTGCCACCGCCACCGCAGTTAACGACTGCCCAGCAAACACACTGGGGCTTAAACGGACTTTATGTTGCTGAATATCAAAATGATCGCGGCCTTCTTGCGTGGTTTCCACAGAAACCTCATTTAACTCAAAACGACGAATCAAATGCTGAGCCAACTCGCCACCAGAACCTGGCAAATCATTCCGCGTTTGAGCGTAACGCTTCAAGGTAAATTTCACCCATAAATGCGGCCCACAAAAGAGAGCTAGAAACAGTAAAATAGCGAAAATCCACAACATAACGCACCATCTATTATTAAAAAAATAATTCATTTCATGTAATGGCTTTGACCCTTCTAGGCCTATTCATCTACACTTTGAGCGTTTTTAAAGGGAAAAGCACACTATGAGAAACCCACTAATCGGCCCCATCTTACATATATTAAAAAAACACCCTGAAGGCGTGGGCGAATTTGAGATTCTTAAAACACTCAAACAACAGATTCCTGAGCTAACAGACATTGCCACAGACGTTAACCTGCAATTGTTTCGACAACATTTTCTTATTATGAACGCCCTTTATCAGCTCCAATCAAGCCTGTGGCAAGAAGAATCACTGTCCCTATCAATCAGCGCCACTCACATTAGAATCCTTCCCTGCACACAAGTTCCCCTTTCAAACAGCAGGGATATTAATAATAGCGTCGATGCCAAACTGGCGGCCTATTATCTCGATTGGCACGAATATGAGAAAACAAACGAAGCGGATGTATCAAGCTTATTAAGCAGTTTTTACCAAGGAATTTATCTCACAGGTGACCGCGAGGCGGCGCTTGAGACCTTACAGCTAACCCAATCATCCCCGAGCAAAGAAGAGATCAAACGCCAATACCGAAAGCTCGCACATCAAACCCATCCAGACCGTGGGGGCGATACAGACGCCTTTATATCGTTACGTCAGGCCTATGAATGTCTGATGTTCTAGACGTCAATAAGTCTGTTATAAATTGTAAATTCAACGACGAAACATTGCGTTGCTCTGGCATAGCACGCAAGATAAATGCTTCTTAACAGCGTCCACACAATAATAGCTGTTGACTCATTTTTGATTACAAAGTTGATAGAAAACGCTTATGCCTCTACTTATATCGCCGTACATCACCGCTGAAAAACGCAACACCTCAAAAAGTAAAACAAGAGCACTGCTCACCACTCTGAGCCTATTCTCATTACTTTCGTTAACCGCCTGTAGCCAGTTTGAAGTGGATCCTTCCAACGACTTTAAAAATAATGGTCTCGATAAAAATGGAGTAAAACGAGACTCTCTATATTTAAAAGAAAGCCTTCCACCGGGCCTCCCCTATCCAGATCCCAGTTTTCAAAGTGGCTTAGAGCAACAAGTGGCATACTTGAATAAAATATCCAATCAAACATACCAACTAGAAAACACCGAAGTGAGTGTTCAGCAGCTCAAACAAGTGACCCACGAAATTCAGCACTGGCTTAAACAGCCTACTTATCAGCCCCATTTAAAAGCACTGCAATTGGCGGGGCAAGATTACCGCGGAAATGTACAAATTACGGGGTACTATGTTCCCGTGATACAAGTACGGCATAAACCTGATGCGGTGTACCGCTATCCACTTTATCGCAAACCATTAAAACGCGATACGAACGGCCAATTCCCTAGCCGTGAACAAATTGATTTTGAAAACGCCTTGCAAGGTCAAGGACTCGAAATTGCTTACAGTGCGAGTCTAGTCGACAATTTTTTCTTACATGTACAAGGTTCTGGCGTTGTGCAATATAAAGATGGCACTCGTGAACTTCTCTCATGGGGTGGTGTTAATGGCTGGCCGTACCGTAGCCTAGGGAAAATTCTCATTGAAAATGGTGAAATAGCACGCGCTGATATATCGGCACAAAGTATCAAACGCTGGCTTAAAGATCACCCAGATAAAGTCAGAGAAACACTCTCGCAAAACCCAAGCTACTTATTCTTCAGTGAAGGACAATCTGACCCAGTAGGCGCAGCAAATGTTCCTCTGACACCACTTTACTCGGTTGCAGTAGATCCTAAAGTCATTCCTCTTGGCTCCATTTTACTGGGCGAAATGCCTAAATTAGATCAACAAGGCAACCTCATTGGCCACGAATTTCGTTTGTTACTGGCGCAAGATAAAGGCGGCGCGATCAAAGGTCCAGGACACATAGACTGGTATCAAGGAATTGGGGATGAAGCTCACGTTCATGCTGGGCAACTCAAGCATTTTGGCAAAGTGTGGCTGCTGTTACCAAACAACGCTTACCAAACCTCAGTGCCTCAGGAGAACCCTTCAGAGAAACCACCATTGCACCCAATAAATTAAAAAAAAGCGGCGTACTTTACACACTAAAGTACGCCGCTTTATGTGAGATAAACAGACCAAGATTCACGTTAAAAAGCGTGACCTTCCTAAAGAGCTAGTCCTGCATTTAATGACTAAAATCCCCTCCTAGTTCAACCACATCATCCAAAATATTCTGTTTAAGCGTATAAGAGCAGAACAAGAGCAAAACGACATCAACTCATCATTACCTCTAGATCCTCTCAATCCGTTTCAGCCACGCCCTAAACAATGCCAAAAAATAATGCGTAGTAAACATCGCTAAAGAAAGCACCAAAATAATGCAGACATGGAACGTTTTTTGCTTGTGATTACCCTTTTAAGTCCGTCATATCTGTTTTTTTAGCAATTTGCTTCTTAATACAGCAAAAACAAAAACATAAAGCACCCGTTCGGTGCATTTTATATAGGAGCGCTTCGTGACCGTCACAAACAGTGCAGTAGAAACACTGATTTCCAATTCAAATACTTTTTTTATTCTGCTTGGTGCCATCATGGTATTTACCATGCATGCCGGCTTCGCATTTTTAGAAGTCGGGACTGTGCGCCATAAAAATCAGGTCAATGCGCTAGTAAAAATAATGACTGATTTTGCTATTTCCGCTCTGGTCTATTTTTTCATTGGATACCATATAGCCTACGGCGTCAGCTTTTTCGAAAGCGCGACCACACTGTCACAAAACAGTGGCTACGCTTTGGTTAAGTTCTTCTTTCTTATGACATTTGCCGCCGCCATACCCGCTATTATTTCTGGTGGTGTGGCAGAACGCGCTAGATTTTATCCTATGCTTATCTCTGCAGCGATTATAGTCGGTGTTGCCTATCCCTTCTTTGAAGGTCTGATATGGAATGGTAATTATGGGTTTCAACATTGGTTAACTCAGCAATATGGTGCGCCATTTCATGACTTTGCGGGCTCCATTGTCGTTCATGCATTTGGAGGTTGGGTTGCTCTAGCGGCCATTGTGTTACTCGGCACTCGTAATGGTCGTTTCAGAAATGGAAAGCTCATCGCATTTGTCCCATCAAACATTCCATTTCTCGCCCTAGGTGCCTGGATTCTTTGTATTGGCTGGTTTGGCTTTAACGTTATGTCCGCACAAACTCTAGACGGTATTAGCGGACTAGTGGCTGTCAATTCGTTAATGGCGATGGTTGGAGGGATTATTTCTACCATGGTGCTGGGTAAAAAAGATCCGGGATTTATTCATAACGGACCTCTCGCTGGACTGGTTGCCATTTGCGCAGGTTCAGACATTATGCATCCTATTGGAGCTCTAGCAACCGGGCTGATCGCTGGCGCATTATTTACTTGGTTATTCACACTCATACAACAGAAATTCCACCACATTGATGACGTATTGGGTGTATGGCCGTTGCATGGAGTTTGTGGAACTTGGGGTGGGCTTGCTGCCGGTATATTTGGCCTAAAGTCCTTTGGCGGATTAGGCGGTGTCAGCTTTATGTCTCAAATCATCGGTTCTTTTACTGGCATAGGAATCGCGTTAATCAGCGGTTTTGTCGTTTATGGTGCGGTCAAAGCCATTAGTGGTTTGCGCTTAAGCGAAGAAGAAGAATATAACGGGGCGGATCTTTCCATCCATAAAATAAGCTCTGATAGCAGAGACTAAATAGCGTCTGACAATCCATATCAGAATGGCTGATGCTCTAACAAAATGGGCTATTGGAAACGACGTGGTAACAATAGCCCAGCAGCATAAGACGATGTTCTAACAATGAAATCGTCTATTGCTCCTTAAACAAACGTCGTTCTATCAACCTAATTGCACGGCGATACATAAACCAAGAACAAATGCCTGCCAACACATTGCCAAACAGAACACCTGTAAATAGGCCTTTTAAGCCCGCTAATTCAGAGCCGATCCAAAGGCACGGCAAGAAAAAAGCAAACAGCCGTAAAGCAGATATAGTCAACGCGGTATATGATTTCCCTAAGGCATTCGAGATCGACACCATCAACATGCAAATCCCCAACGGCCCTAAGCTAATCGGTATTATCATCAGATGCCAATGTAAAATCTGTCGAACTTCCGTCTCGCTAGTCATCAAGTTGGCTAAACCACTTGAAGCAAAAAACGTCACAACGGCGATCAATAACTGAAATAATAAAACAAAGCGACACGCCACTTTTACAATATAACGAATGTCTTCAGATCTTCCCGCCCCTAATAAACGTCCGATAAAAGGCGGCATCGACATCGTCAATGCCAAAACGGACACAATCGCAAAGAATTCAAAACGCGATCCTAGAGCCCATGACGCTACCGCGGCGGTACCAAATCCTGCAATCAGTTTGGTGGCCAACATAGACGATACCGGAGGCAATAACTGACTCACCATCGCAGGCCCCATTATGTGGCCAATATCCGCTAAGCTTTGAGTGATTTTTAAGTCTTTCCAGTCAAACATGATCCAATGCTTACGAGCTACTTTAGGCGCAACCACCAAAACGCCAATACCGAACGCTAAGGTTGTAGCCATGGCCGCACCATTAAGCCCAAAACCCAATTTGAAAATGAAAATAGGATCTAACACTAAGTTCAGAACACTCGTCACTATCATCATTATTCCAGGTAATAATGTATTTCCATGAGACCGACAAATGCTGTAATAAAAATAGATCAAGGCGCCTACCCAAGCGCTAAGAAGCCAATGAGGCCAATAAGAATCAATGATCGGATACACAGAATCTGGCGCACTTAACAAGGCCAAAATAGGATGACGTAGCAACCAAATCAACACCGCAAAAAAAGCGATACCAATGCTGCCCATCGTTAAAACTAAGCCACCTAACTGTTTAGCATAACGTGTTTTTTGTGCCCCTAATGCTCTGGATATAATCGCCGTCGTAGCGATCCCTAACCCAACCTGCAAGCCAATTACTATCATTTGAATAGGTAAGGTAAAACCCTGAGCAGCCAAAGGTAAAATACCTAATTGGCCGATAAAAGCACTGTCTACCAGCTGAAAACTCATTAACGACAACACCCCAAAAAGCATGGGCCAAGTCATAGTGAATAATTCGCGAGCAAGAGAAGGTTGAGCTGAGTTTGAAGACATAAATTAGGTATTTCTAAGCAGAAAAGGAAAATAAGGAACCCGGATTATACGTGATTTTCCTAACAAATTCGTCATATCGAAATTTATCTATTTATTATCACGATTCTCCGACTAAGAGTACTAACGGCCACACCTTAGTGACTTATTCCTTGATGGTTACTTAAAGAAATTAGGCAAGCAGGTACGAGAGAGTAAGAAAGTACATAAAAGCACTACTCTAATGAGATGAAAACACCCTGAAGGTGCTTTTCGGGCTGTGTTTTAGACATGAATTCCGTATCATATTCCTCACCACTGCTGGCGCTGTTTAACGCCTCAACGGCTTTCAAGAAAATTAGAAGGATTGCATGGAATTTATTTGGATATTATTTGCGTTTGTCTGCGGCCTCGCCGTTAAGTTAATCAATTTGCCACCTCTCATTGGCTTTTTGTTGGCTGGCTTTTTACTGAATGCATTTGGCATGCAGCCCAGCAGTACGCTAGATTCTTTGGCTAATTTAGGCATTACCTTGATGCTGTTCTGTATTGGCTTGAAGCTCCACGTAAAAGACTTATTTAAACGCGAAGTCTGGGCGTCGACTCTAGGCCATATGGGTCTTTGGACTGTTTTACTGATTGCGATCTGCTTACTATTAGGCAGTTTAAGCCTGCCTTTCTTTGGTATTCTGGAGTTAAAAACCGCGGCGTTACTTGGCTTCGCACTGAGTTTTTCCAGTACGGTTTGTGTCATCAAATTACTGGAAGAAAGCAGCGAGTTAAAAACACGTCATGGACAATTAGCACTCGGCATTCTGGTGATGCAAGACATAGTCGCTGTGGTCTTCTTGGTGTTTGCTACTGGGAAGACGCCATCACTCTGGGCGCTCGCCCTGTTTGGCCTATTGTTGGTCCGTCCCATCCTGAATAAAATCGTCGATAAAGCAGGCCACGGTGAAATGCTCCCACTTACCGGACTTTTTCTCGCACTGGGTGGCTATGAACTTTTCTATCTTGTTGGTGTAAAAGGCGATTTAGGGGCTCTGATTTTTGGTGTGTTACTCGCGTCTCACAGTAAAGCCGCCGAAATGAACAAGGCTTTGATGAACTTTAAAGATCTGTTTCTTATTGGTTTCTTTTTGTCCATTGGCTTTACCGCCTTACCAACGTTAAATATGGTCGCGGTCAGCTTTATAATCACCTTGGTTATCTTAGTGAAGTTTGCCCTTTTCTTCGCACTGTTTACCAAGTTGAAATTACGTGGGCGTACTTCTTTCTTATCGTCTATTGTGCTGTCGAATTACAGCGAGTTTGGCTTAATTGTGGTCGCTCTGAGCGTAGCTAATGGCTGGCTTGCTAAAGAGTGGTTGGTGGTACTCGCCTTGGCGGTGTCTTTTTCTTTTATCATTACCAGCTTGCTATATCGAAACGTACACCGCTTGTATCGTAAAAACAAAGAAATCATTCGCCGCTTTGAAAGTCCAAAATGTTTGCCTGAAGATGTCTTCGTACAACCGGTTGATACTGAAATCTTGGTCGTCGGATTAGGTCGAGTAGGACGCGGCGCCTTTGATTCACTAAAAGGTTTGGTGGGTGATACCGTGGCCGGTATGGACGCAGACCGAAACCGCATCACTAAAATGCAAGAAGCCCAAGACAACGTCTTTTATGGCGATGGAGAAGACGCTGACCTTTGGGAGCGTCTCGACACCTCAAGCATTCATTTGGTGCTATTGGCGTTACCCGCGGCAGAAGATACTACTAATATTGCCGTGCAACTACGTAAAGCCAATTACACTGGACAAATTGCCGCGATTGCCCGCTATCAAGATGAGCGTGACATTCTCATCGACAGTGGCATCAATAATGTCTTTAACTTCTACACCGAAGCCGGTACTGGGTTTGCCGAAGAGAGCTTAGCCTTGATCCGTTAAACGGACTGACTCCTAGAAAGCAAAAAACGATGTGTTATGCCTTATTCAATCGGCCTATCACATCGTTTTTTTCGCCTGTAATCAGTGCTTTTAAGGCGGCTAGATTATTTTATTACAGTTAAATTGTTTTATAACAGTTAAGAAGTCATCGCGTTAAGTTTCGCTTTCACCATTTCAGCTTATGCCGTCAGCTCGGCATAGCGTTTTATATCCCCGCCACGCTGAGCTTGCATAGCCTTTTCCAATAGTTGTCCATATTCTTTGTCGAGCGCTTTGCGCGGATCAGATTTAAGAAAAGAAAACATATAACCACCTCTTTTTTGAAGACTTGCCTATCAATACGTTGCTAACGCCTTTTTGGATTACTAAAGGGCTTCTGACCGAATGCATCCACTGCGAGCGTCTTACGTTCCGCCGCGCGTTTAAGGGCCTGTTGTTTCTCGTTTTGCGACGCCGCAGACCAACCTAGAATGTCTTCTAAAGAACGAAAACAACCTAGACAGATATCTTCTTCATTCAGGCAGCATTGTCGAATACAAGGAGAAGAAATCGTCATATATACTCTCATGCTTAATAGTTGATATAACTAAGTTTAGACCATTTTACGCTTCTAGTCGGAAGCGTAGCTCACTTGCTCTTAATTCCAAAAACACCTTTGTTTTCAAATAAAAACTGACCTTGTCTTAAAACGAAAAAAAACACGTATTTGATACTCAAATACGTGTTTTTTATGCTCCTTATATCCCCCGTTAATATCTTATAGGGAGGTATAAGTTACTTTAATTAGCAATTAAACGTCTAAGAAATCCATGATTCCTTCGGCCGCTTTACGCCCTTCATCAATCGCCGTTACAACAAGATCAGAACCACGCACCATGTCGCCACCAGCAAAAATTTTCTCATTGGTTGTTTGGAACATGTACTTGCCTTGCTTAGGCGCTAGAACACGACCACGAGAATCGGTTTCGATACCGAATTTCTCAAACCAAGGTGCCGGGCTCGCTTGGAAACCAAAGGCCACTAAGATCGCATCTGCAGGGATAATTTGCTCGCTGCCTTCAACAACTTCAGCGCTACGACGACCATTTGCGTCTGGCTCGCCCATCTTAGTTTCTACTACCTTGATGCCTTCCACTTTACCATTACCAACGATTTCCACTGGCTGACGATTAAAGAGAAACTGAACCCCTTCTTCACGCGCATTGGTCACTTCTTTACGTGAGCCTGGCATGTTTTCTTGGTCACGACGGTAAGCACAAGCGACACCTTTAGCGCCTTGGCGAATCGCCGTACGGTTACAGTCCATCGCAGTATCACCGCCCCCTAAGACAACCACTTGCTTGCCTTTTAGGTTGATGTAATCGCTTTCGTCTTCTTCGAAATCTAAACAATGGTTCACATTAGAAATCAAGTAATCTAACGCATCATGAACTCCAGGTAGATCTTCCCCAGGGAAGCCGCCCTTCATGTATTTATAAGTACCCATGCCTAGAAACACAGCATCGTACTCTTCTAAAACATGTTCAAATGGTACGTCATCGCCAACCGAGGTTCCCAATACAAATTCAACGCCCATTTCTTCAAAGATCTCACGACGGCGCGTCATGACACTTTTTTCGAGCTTAAATTCAGGGATACCAAACGTCAGCAAACCACCGATTTCTGGGTATTTATCAAACACTACTGGTTTAATACCATTGCGCACTAGCACGTCTGCACACGCTAACCCAGCAGGTCCTGCGCCGACGATAGCCACGGTTTTATTAACCGGCACTACGTTGGTCATATCCGGGCGCCAGCCAAGTGCAAACGCGGTATCTGTGATGTATTTCTCAACAGACCCTATAGTCACAGCACCAAAGCCACCTTCGCCCAGCGTACAAGCGCCTTCACAAAGACGGTCTTGTGGACAAACACGACCACACACTTCAGGCAAAGAGTTGGTTTGATGGCTCAACTCAGCGGCTTCTAAAATATTCCCTTCACTCACCAACTTTAACCAGTTAGGAATGTAGTTGTGAACAGGACATTTCCATTCACAATAAGGGTTACCACATTCAAGGCAACGATGAGACTGCCCTTTGGCATTCTCTTCCTCAAACGGTTTATAAATTTCGACGAATTGTGCCTTACGAGTAATTAAAGGCTTCTTCTTCGGATCTTTACGATCCACTTCGACGAATTGAAATGCATTGTTCAAGCGCTCAGACATAAGCTGCTATCTCCTATGGCCGCTTGCAAGCAAGCGGCGCTTCTCTCAAATGGGTCAAACTGATTGATTCATGGTGTCTAGCACCACGCAGCCGATTTTATTCTGGACGCTGACGAGTACTATCTAGCAACGCACCTAAGCTCGCGGCTTTGGGTTTTACTAGCCAGAATTTGCCAATGTAGTCATAGAAGTTTTCTAAGATTTCTTTGCCCCATTCGCTGTCAGTTTCTCGAACATATTCTTCAATTACACTGCGTAAGTGAGAACGATATTCTTCGGTTATTTCTGTGCCTACACGTTGGATCTCAACAAGTTCGTGGTTGTACTTATCCACGAAAGTACGATCCATATCCAACACGTACGCAAAACCACCGGTCATACCCGCACCAAAGTTGTAGCCAGTATCACCAAGAACCGTTACCAAACCGCCTGTCATGTACTCACAACAGTGATCGCCTGCACCTTCGATAACCGCATGGGTACCTGAGTTACGTACCGCAAAACGCTCACCTGCAATACCGGCTGCGAATAACTTACCGCCAGTCGCACCGTACAGACAAGTGTTACCAATGATCACTGTATCTTGTGATGCAAAAACAGAATTACGCGGTGGACGAATCACCAGCTTACCGCCGGTCATGCCTTTACCTACATAATCGTTCGCGTCGCCTTCAAGGTACATGTTTAAGCCACCAGCGTTCCAAACACCAAAACTTTGCCCAGCAGTACCGGTCAGCTTCAATGTAACGGGGGCATCAGACATACCTTGGTTGCCGTAGCGTTTAGCGATCTCACCAGACAAACGTGCTCCAATAGAGCGGTCACAGTTGGTCACACGGAAGGCAAACTCGCCACCTTCTTTTTCTTCCACTGTCGGCTGTATCGTTGCCCACATTTTAAGCGCTAATAATCCCTTATCGTGTGGCGGGTTAAATGGCGTTACACAGTACTGAGCTTTGTCCGCTGGAATCGCATCATTCAACAAGATAGGAGAAAGATCCAAACCTTGTTGCTTCTCTGTTTCGCCCGGCAAGATAGTCAATAAGTCAGTACGACCAATCAAGTCTTGTAGACGAGCCACACCCAACTTAGCCAACCATAAACGCGTATCTTCGGCCATAAAGCGGAAGAAGTTTTTGATCATGTCTACAGTGCCGATGAAGTGTTCATCACGCAGCATTTGATCTTGCGTTGCAACACCCGTTGCACAGTTATTTAGGTGACAAATTCGTAAGAACTTACAACCCATCGCAATCATCGGAGTCGTACCAAAGCCAAAGCTTTCTGCACCTAAGATCGCGGCTTTAACCACATCCAGACCGGTTTTTAAGCCACCGTCTGTTTGCAGGCGGATCTTACCGCGCAGATCATTAGAACGCAGCGCTTGTTGCGCTTCCGCCAAGCCCAGTTCCCAAGGAGATCCAGCATGACGAATAGACGTCAGTGGCGATGCCGCTGTACCGCCATCGTAACCAGAGATGGTGATCAAATCGGCATAAGCTTTCGCCACACCTGCCGCGATCGTACCGACACCGGGTTCAGACACCAATTTCACCGAGACAAGCGCGTCTGGGTTAACTTGTTTCAAATCAAAGATCAGCTGAGCCAAATCTTCAATCGAATAAATATCGTGATGTGGTGGCGGTGAAATCAAGGTTACACCCGGTACTGCATAACGCAAACGTGCAATTAGACCATTCACTTTACCGCCGGGTAACTGACCCCCTTCACCTGGTTTTGCACCTTGCGCTACCTTGATCTGTAGCACTTCAGCATTCACTAGGTATTCTGGTGTCACACCAAAGCGACCAGAGGCAATTTGCTTAATCTTAGAACGACGCTCAGTACCATGGCGAGCTGGGTCTTCACCGCCCTCACCTGAGTTTGAACGACAGCCTAATTCATTCATCGCTTGCGCTAAGGCTTCATGTGCTTCTGGGGACAAGGCACCCAGCGACATACCGGCAGAGTCAAAGCGAGGCAAGATGTCTTCTAGTGACTCAACCTCATCAATGGCGATGGCCTTGGCTTTATCAGATAAGACAAACAAGTCACGCAGCATAGACGCAGGGCGATTGTTAACCAATTCGGTGTAAGCCGTGAAATCTTCAAAACGACCACTGCCCACTGCGGTTTGTAGATTACGAACCACATCAGGATTAAAAGCGTGATATTCCGCATCATGGACGTATTTAAGATAACCGCCCTGCTGAATAGGTTTGCGTAATTTCCAAGCATTATTAGCAACGGTAACTTGCTCACGTTGGAAGTCTTCAAAACGCGCGCCTTTAATACGGCTCGCTACACCCTTGAAGCAAAGATCGATCACTTTCGTATCTAACCCAACGGCTTCGAACAATTGCGCGCCGCGATAAGAGGCGATAGTGGAAATCCCCATTTTAGATAGGATCTTCATCATGCCTTTGTTAATACCTTTACGGTATTTAACATGACAAGCAATTGGGTCACCCAGTACTTCGCCTTTATCTACCATGTCATTAATCAAACGGTAAGATAAGTACGGATACACGGCGGTTGCACCAAAGCCTAACAAGACCGCAAACTGATGAGGATCTCGTGCGAAACCGGTGTCTGCGATGATATTAGAATCACAACGCAAACCGACAGCGCTTAAATGGTGATGCACAGCGCCGACAGCCATAGGCGCTGGAATAGGCAAATGACCTTTTTTAATGTTGCGATCGGTTAATACCACAATCACGGCACCATTACGCACCGCTTCTTCTGCACTGATACGCAGATCTTTAATGGCTTGCTCTAACGACACTTCATCTGGATTGTAGTTGGTGTTCAAACGAACCAAACGGAAACGATGATCGTTCATTGCCAACAAACGGCTGTATTTACGTGGTGACAACACAGGCGATGACAAAATAATGCGATTCGCGTGTTTTGGCGTTTCTTCGAACAGGTTACGTTCAACACCGATGCACGTTTCTAGCGACATCACTACCGATTCACGAAGTGGATCAATCGGTGGGTTCGTTACCTGAGCGAATTTCTGGCGGAAATAATCCGTCACTGGACGAGTCTGGCTCGACATAACAGCCATTGGCGTATCATCGCCCATGGAGCCTACCGCTTCATGACCGCTTTCCGCTAATGGACGGAAAATCTGTTCACGCTCTTCAAAAGATACTTGGAACATCTTTTGGTACGTTAGCATTTCTTCTTTGGTAAAAGGTTCGAACTCAAGAGACGATTCTTCTAACAAAGACTCAATGCGAATCGCTTCTTGCTTCAACCATTTTTTGTAAGGATGCGCGGCTTTCAAGCGATTATCGATGTCATTGGTATGCAGTACTTGGCCTGTTTGAGTGTCGACCACCAACATTTGACCCGGACCTACACGTCCTTTTGATACTACGTCTTCTGGCTTGTAGCCATAGGTACCAATTTCGGACGCCAAGGTAATGAATCCGTTTTTGGTAATCACCCAACGAGAAGGACGCAAACCGTTACGATCCAACATACAAATCGCATGGCGACCATCGGTCATAACAAGACCCGCTGGGCCGTCCCAAGGGTCCATGTGCATGGAGTTATATTGGTAGAATGCACGTAGCTCAGGGTCCATATTCTCAACGTTTTGCCACGCCGGTGGAATGATCAAGCGCGCCGCACGGAAGATGTCCACACCGCCAGTAACCAAGACTTCTAGCATGTTGTCCATTGATGACGAGTCAGATCCCGTCAAGTTAACCAATGGCTGTAAATCTTGCAGCTCCGGAATCAATGGCGAGCGTAATTTGTTCGCTCGAGCCAAAGCCCAATTACGATTGCCTTCAATCGTATTGATCTCACCATTGTGCGCCAACATACGAAATGGTTGTGCCAATGGCCATTTAGGCAATGTATTAGTAGAGAAACGCTGATGGAAAACACAGATTGCTGTCTGTAAATTCTCATTACCTAAGTCTTTATAAAAGACAGGAAGGTCTTCTGGCATCATCAAACCTTTGTAAGACAAAACTTTGTCTGACAAAGAGCAGATGTAGAAGTTTTCATATTGCGCCAATGCAATCTCAGTTTGACGACGCGCTACGAATAAGCGTGTCGCAAAAGTGCGAGCGTCCATACGATTGCTGTCGACAAATACTTGTTCAATACGAGGCAAACATTCTTCAGCAATACGACCGAGACAAGAAGCATCCATTGGCACTTCACGCCAACCGACTACATTCATTCCCTGATCTTTTAGCTTTTGAGTCAAGACATCACGTTGCTCTGTCGCAAGTGCTTCATCTTGATCCAAGAAAACCATACCGATGCCATATAGATCGGATAATGTGTGATTAAACAAAGCCTCAGCTTCGCTACGAAGAAAGGTATCCGGCTTTTGAATAAGAAGACCACAACCATCACCGGTTTTGCCATCGGAAGCAATACCTCCACGGTGTGTCATACATGTCAAAGACTCAATGGCTGTCTTAAGTAATTCATGGCTAGTATTGCCTTCCATATGAGCAATTAAACCAAAGCCACAGTTGTCTTTGAATTCGCCAGGACGATAAAGGCCTGCATTCATACACCAACTCCCACAGTTGAAACATAAAGATTATTAACTAGAACTAAAAATGAAATTTTGATGGTCAGACATGTAGAAAGCCATTAATCGGCTTTGAGAATGATTGTTATCTGCCCTATAGACCACCCAAAAGGAGAATGATAGTACCTCGCAGCGTGCGACTACTCAAATCCAACTAACAGGGGTTAGCGTCATTTTGTGGTTTTTTAGCGGGTGTTTCAGTGCAGTTAAACGCTTCGAGGAGAATTATCTATGGCTGGAGATTTTCCAAACAGAAAATTCCACTGCGAATGTGTGTATTTCAGAGATAAATGGTTTTTTATCGGGAAATGATGATTTTTTAAAAAAAATCGCCTAAAAAAACGCAAGAATAGTTCTAAATCGATGTAAGAAATGCAGAATATCGAATCTAATCAACGGTTATTAGCCTATTTCAGGCGATTATCCTGCTTTTTTAATGTCTTGCTGGATACTTAGAACACTTCTGGACCAAGGGTTTAAGTCTCTTAAATCTCTGGGAAGCGATTCAACAGCGGCGATTGCTTCACTGCGGTTTCGGTACATGCCATATACTACTACATACCAATCACGGCCATTGTGCTTCGACTTAAAGTAGCTAAAAACACTAACACTGCCTTGAGATTTGATGAAATCTTTCACCGTATCAAGGTTATAAGTCCCTAATAATTGTAGCGTATAACGACTTGGACTTTGTGATAACCACCATTGTGTCTTATCAAATGGATCATTAGAGCGCTTACTTATAGTAGCCACTGGCGTTTTATCCACTGTCGTCGGTTCAATAACCATCGGAGCAGACTCTTGAATAGGGGCTGGTGTTGCTTTTGGTATCGCTTGACGAATAGGCGCAACAGGCAATGACGACGTCATTGATGGTGTTTCAGGTTGTATTGAAGATGTGGAAACATTGGTACTTTCTTCTACACCAGCCGGAATGGGAGGAAGCGAAACCTTGCCCTCCATGCCGATTTTGCGCTGCATCGCATCAATCCGAGCGATGGTCTCAGAAGAAGATTGCCCAGCACGTAATTCTGGTTTTGGACTTAACGGAATAACATTGCTCGTACGATCCGTCATTTCTGAAGCCGTTTTATCAGGGTCACTAAATACCACGGCAATCAGGATACCTAGCATCACCACACAAAGCAGAGCCATATGAACCAGCGGAAAGCCCAACGCTAAATTAAATCGACTGCCGCGCTTAACACCTTTTTCACCGTTGCCCATCATAGACTGAGCTACCTGGTTAATAGCACCCGGATAACCTCCAGACTCCTGATAAATTTGTTTAACCTGCTTCTCAGTAAATGGCAAATTAATGCTACCACCCACGGTTCGCACTCGATGCAATAAGTACGCTTTGGTTTGTTCAAATGAATAAGGGGCGATATCCAGCGTGTGACTTAATTGCTCATAACGAGAACGCTGGTAGGAGTCTAGATTCCGCGAAATAGGAGATTCAGTAAACAGAGCGACATGAGGTACAGATTGATTTTCAGTGGCTAACGACATCATGTCTAACAACATACTAACCGCATCGGTATTCAGCTCTTGAGCATTGTCGATCAAGATCAATGCCTTCTGGCCCCGCGCTTCTGACTCATGAGAAAACTTCAGCAGTGGACCAAAAGTCGCCTCATTAGGTGGCTCTTTTAGTTGTGTAGAGAAACCGCTATAGATAGCTTGAAGTAACTGGCCTGCTGTCATCAGCATACTGCCCTTTACTTGACTAATAATCGTCGAATCATCTTGATGACGCGCAAACTCCATCATAAAACGACTTTTACCGCTGCCTTGAGGACCTTGCACAACCGACAATAAATTACTGTAACGGCTTAAGTGCTCAAGCAAAGCTAACTGTTGATTACCTTCTTCAGAGGCAAAGTAGGCGGACATGTCTTTAGAGCCGAACGGATCCCTCAGCGTCGCTTTTGGCGGCTGATTTAGAGCATTTTCTAAGTCAAGCTGAAAACTGGGATCTGACATTCTTGTCCTTTAAAGTGGCACGATATAGCTAAGAGGTAATTTGTGCGCTTGCCTCTAATGCATCATTAATACAGGCATCAAAATCATCCATTGGAAAATCTGATGTCACAATAGCATCGCCAAGATCACCTAATAAAACTAAACGTAAACTGCCATCTAACACTTTTTTATCCAATGACATCAAGTCTTTGAAATTTTCCAATGTCATAACCGCCGGCGGCAATATTGGTAATTTAGCGGCTGTAAATAATGCAACACAACGGTTAACATCCTGCTCAGACATATTGCCCATACGCCAAGATAAATCGACGGCGAGAATACAACCTGCCGCTACCGCTTCACCATGTAACCAATTGCCATATCCCATATGAGTTTCAATGGCATGACCAAAAGTATGACCTAAATTCAGAATAGCTCGTATGCCACCTTCTCGCTCATCTTGCGCAACAACATTTGCTTTGGCCAAACAAGAGCGATAAATAGCATCACTAATTTTATCATTATCCAGTGCCATTAAAGCGTCAATTTCTTGTTCTAACCAGTCAAAAAATGACGTGTCGCAAATCAGTCCATATTTAATGACTTCTGCCATACCGGCAGACAACTCTTTCAATGGTAAGGTTTCTAAAGTTTGCGTATCAATGATCACGGCTTGCGGCTGATAAAACGCGCCAATCATATTTTTACCCAGTGGATGATTCACACCGGTTTTGCCACCTACCGATGAATCTACCTGTGATAGCAAAGTCGTTGGCACCTGAATAAAAGGGACACCACGTTGGTAAGTAGCCGCCGCATAACCCGCCATATCACCCACTACACCGCCGCCCAAAGCAATCACAGTGGTTGTGCGATTATGTTTGGCTTCTAGCAATGACGTAATGATTTGATTGTAGGTATCTAGAGTTTTATACACCTCACCGTCAGGTAAAATGCAGACAGCCACTTGGTAGTCTTCACTCAGCATCGAGACCATGGCATCCAGGTACAAGTGTTCGACAGTATCATTGGTGACAATCATGACTTGTTTGCCATGGATAGCCTGATCAAAAAGGTCTTTTTGGTGACGAATTCCACTACCAATATAAATAGGGTAGCTTCTTTCTCCTAGCTCAACCGTTAACGTTCGCATTCTGCTTCTTGCTCTCTGATTTTAAATGACGTTTGATGGCCTCTAAAGCCTTATTAGCAACCGATTTAGGATGGCGTGAATCCGTTTCAACAACCAAGGTAGCGACGTCGCGGTAAAGCGGATCTCGTACTTGAAAGAGTTTTTTCAATGTCGCTTTAGGGTCACCGGTTTTCAATAGAGGTCGATGATTGCTTTTGGAGGTACGATGTAATTGCTGCGAAACCGAAGCATAAAGATATACAACGAGAGCATTACCGTCACGAAGAAGCTGTCGATTTTCTTCACGCATAACAATACCTCCACCCGTAGCAAGAACAACACTCTCTTGATTTTCTTGTAGCATACACTCAAGAGCATGAGTTTCTCGCTTACGAAAGCCGTCTTCGCCTTCTTTTTCGAAAATCCAAGGGATATCAGCCCCAGCATTCTCTTCTATCACTCTGTCTGAGTCATAGAATTCTCTGCCTAACGAATGTGAAAGCAAACGACCTATAGTCGTTTTTCCAGCACCCATCGGGCCTACTAAAATTATATTGGGAGCTTTTATCATTATATTTAATTATATCGAAATTAAGCAGTTTCAGACTGCAGCCTAGTTAACTGACATTTGTAGCAGCTTTGGTGTAATAAATACAAGCAATTCAACCTTTTCTTGTTGTTCTGTTTGTCTTTTAAATAATACACCAAGAATGGGTATGTCTCCTAAAATAGGCACCTTACTTGTTATTTTAAAACGTGCTTCTCTAAAAATCCCACCTAAAACAAGTGTTTCTTGGTCATTAACAACGACCTGTGTTTTTAAACGATTCGTTTCTAGGCTCGGCACACCATTCACTAAATCACCAACCGAATCTTGATGAATGGTCAATTCCAGCAAGATACGATTTCCCTCTTTAACAAAAGGTCTTACTTCCAGCACCAACGCGGCATCTCGAAACTCCACATTAACATTGTCATCCTTAACGGTTTGATAAGGTATTTCTGTTCCTGATTCAATACGCGCCAACTCCCCCTCTATCGCTACTATTTTAGGTTTTGACAAAACCTTTGCCATTCCTTCGCTTTCTAGCATGTCTAAGGTAAAAGACAATAAACTCAGCCCGCTGCTACCAGCAATGGACAAACTACTCGTTGGCGTTAGCGCGCTTAAGTCGATGGCTCCACCAATAGAAGAACGCACGCTATCTGATAAGTTTGCTTGCCAATTGACCCCAAATTGAGATTGCGCCGAAGTGCTTACTTGTGCGATCTGCGCGCTGATTTCAATTTGTCGCAAAGGAATATCCAACCAAGCGAGCGTTTTTGCTAATCCTTCAACCGCCTGACAGGAAAAAGTAATGACCGAATTGGTTCGCTCATCAACGACTAAAGACATCGTTGGATACAGTGTTTTCAGGTGCCCTCCAACCGCTTTCGCTTTGGCATGGCGCAGCATCCAATAAGCTCGCTGACACTGCGTGCTTTTTACCGTCTTACTCGTCGGCATTAACACAGCGACGGCCCCTTTCCATGTCAGTGTAATTCCTGGTTGCTGCGCTACGGCCTCCATCACCTCTTTCCAAGAAGCATCTTTTATCGATAACGTAAGTGATTGTTTAATATCGGGACTAATCACCAAACTTTTTTGCATTTTAGACGCGAGCCAAGGCAACACTTCCTGTATAGGGCGAGATTCAAACATGACATCAATAGCTAGTAAGCGTTGAGGCAATAGAAAAATAATAACCAAGAGAATGTAGCGCATACAATTACTCCTTCACTCTATTTTGGTGGCGTAAGTTAAGAGCAAAAGTGTCACCTGACATCGACACTAGCGTCACGCTTTCCAGTAATACTTGCTCAACAGTCATACCTAACCTAGGAAGCCAAGCGCCCTTAGAAACCCAACGTTTTGATGACTTATGAGAAAGCAAGGCTGATGCCTCACCCTCAAAAGTCATCGTTGAAACCAGCTCCCAATGATGTGGCAGTTTTGATATTGCCTGTAAACGAACGGGCAACCAATCTTGATAAGCACGCTGGGGGTTTGGCGCTAATACATTAAAGACCAAGTCCCCGTGCCAGCGGCCGTTCATCTTCGCAGACCACACCACTGCGGTTAAACCAAGCGCCGCATTTTCTTGAATCACCTCTTGTAATGCCTGCCACTGAGTTAACAACGCTTCACCGCGAATAGCCCATTGCGTTATCTGCCCTTCCTTAGCCTTCACTATACGAGCAGCAATACCATCGTGTTGTAAAAAGCGAGCCTGCGCTAATTTCTCAGATTGGCGCATCCTATCTAAGCGTTGTTTTTCAAGCCGTACCTGCTGACGTTGATCATCGTGGCTTTCACGATATAAAGTTTGTAGCAATGGGTACCAGCAACCCGCCTGCAAAATAAGCAACAAAAGGAACAAGGTTCGTGACAGCGGGGGATAAGACTTAGAACGTAGAAACGATAAGGTCCACATCGATCACCTCCTGTGTTTTTAATGAACCCGTTCCCGATTGGACGATGCTCATCTGCCATCGCCAATTTGGGTGTTTTTGGCGCCACTGAGTGAGTAGAGGTTGCAATGTGTCTTCTGGTAGGCTCAATCGTATAGAGGCCGTATTATCCTTACTCTGAAATGATGACAAACGTACTTCTCGCGGCATTGTCCGCAATGTGGCTAATACCGCACCTACAAAAATATTACCTTGCTTTGGCAATACTATTTGCTGCGCTTGAGCTGTTTGTTGTTCTATTCGCTGGTTCTCATAGTCGGTATTAATGGAATAAAAAAACGTAAAGAAAGCGACATGCAACACCACGCTCGCCAACACTAAACAAATCCAGCGTTTACGAGCATTCTGTTGTTTCTTTTCTTCTGGCTGATACACCGCGAGATATTGATGAGATAACAGAATGAGATTGAAACGATGATGTGGACGTTGAAGCCATTGTTGTTGTGAAATAATGCCTGAGCATTTAGCACTTTTTTGAAAAGGAAGACTCAGATGTTCCATGGTATTTCTTGAACAAGCCACAATATTAAGCCGACTGCTTTGTTTGCTTAACTTGGTCACTCGATAGTAGTAGAAAATTGAGTCAGGCGGTGCAAATGTAGTTTCAGTCGCGAATGCCAGTGCCGCAAGTGGCGCAAGTTTTTTTGATAAGGGGTGATCAAGTTGGTGCTCAGATATAGACAACCAAGCGTCGGGGACTACTATCAGTATATGTTTTTTGTTTACTAAAGATTCATGGTCTAATTGCGCTTGTATGGCGTCAATTTGAACATCGCTGGGAAGTGATTTTTCTTTGTCTGAGTCAAATGGAAGTCCTTCAGGTAAGTGGCTAACATCATACACATGACATTCAGACACTGAGTAGAAGACTACACAGTCTGGGAATATTGGCTTCATGATTCATCCTTGAAGTAATCAGCACTTTATTGTCTCGGTTTCCTAACCGAATACTGGCAAGATAGCACGATTTGCTGCAAAGTTGATCACCTAAGCACAGCACAATCTGTTTATAATGTTATTTTTTTCATCCGTTTGTATTGGATCTGTATTTTGAAAGTATTAAAAATTCTCTTTTTCTTAACTCTATTTGGTGTGATTACTGGCGCGGCGGTCACCTTTGGCATTTACGAAAGTGTCAAAGATCGCATTCCAACAGTGGCGGAACTAAAAGATATTGAACTACAGATCCCACTGCGAATTTACACCGAAGATAACAAACTAATTGGTGAATTTGGCGAACAACGCCGTACACCTATTACCTATGCACAACTTCCTCCTCAGCTAGAGCATGCCATTCTCGCGGCCGAAGACAGTAATTTTTACCACCACCCTGGCATCGATATCATGGGCTTAGGTCGTGCCGCCGTTCAACTCGTCACGACAGGCAAAATTCAAGGCGGTGGTAGTACCATCACCATGCAAGTAGCAAGAAACTACTTCCTTTCTTTTCAACAAACGTTTACACGTAAATTCACCGAAATATTTATTTCATTAAAAATGGAACGAGAGCTTACCAAGCACGAAATCCTCGAACTGTATGTGAATAAAATTTACTTAGGCAAACGTGCATACGGTTTTGAAGCCGCTTCTCAAGTGTATTACGGTAAAACACTGAAAGATCTCGATCTAGCACAATATGCCATGATAGCAGGCCTGCCTAAAGCGCCATCTAGCTATAACCCTGTCGTCAATCCATCTCGTGCGTTAATACGTCGAAATTGGATTTTACAACGCATGTTGTCGCTTGGATCAATCAACAAAAAAGAATACCAAGAGGCCGTAGAAGCCCCAGTCACAGCAACAGATCACGGCATGGCGCCTGACGTAGAAGCAGGTTACGTGGCCGAAATGATCCGCTCAGAACTTCATGTAACCTATGGCGACAAACTCTATACGGACGGCCTCAGCGTCTACACTACCATCAATTCTAAGCGCCAAACTGCGGCCAACCAAGCGATTAACGATGGAGTGCTTAGCTACGATATGAAACACGGTTATCGAGGCACAATAGCAACACGCTTGAAGCTACTCGACGAACCGTTGGAAGAACAAGAAAAGGCACTTAACGCCTACAATACTTTGCACATATGGAAAGTAGGATTAGTCCTATCAACCACTAACAAAACCGCCGATGTGTTGCTTAATAATGGCGATAAAATCACGCTACCTTGGGATTCAATGAAATGGGCTAACCCCTATATTAATGACAATGCTCGAGGCCCAGCGCCACAAACAGTGGCAGATATCATGGTGCCTGGCGATATTATTGACCTTCGCCCTGATGCTAACCTTGGCTGGATCCTTACTCAGAAACCTAAATTACAAAGTGCCCTCATCTCTTTAGATAGTAAAGATGGCGCCATTCAGGCTTTGGTTGGCGGTTTTAATTATTATGAAAATAAATTTAATCGCGTCACACAGTCTAAACGCCAACCTGGCTCCAGCTTTAAGCCATTTATCTATTCTAGTGCACTCGCTCATGGCTATACTGCTGCCAGTATCATCAACGATGCACCCATTGTCTTTGAGGATTCAAATTTAGATAAAGCGTGGCGTCCAACCAATGATAATGGTCGGTTCTATGGGCCTACACGACTTAGACCAGCCCTGTACCGCTCACAAAACATTGTATCTGTACGGCTATTACAAGAGTTAGGCATTAAGCCTACGCTCAAATTCTTAACCCGCTTTGGCTTTAACCAAGACGAATTACCACATAACTTGTCATTAGCATTAGGTACGGCCAGCGTATCACCAATGCAAATGGCAACCGGCTATGCGGTCTTTTCAAATGGTGGCTACAAAATTACGCCTTACTTGATTGACCACATTACCGATCGAAATAACAAGATCGTATTTCAAGCAAATCCAGAAACTGTGTGTCGCACTTGCACCCTGCTGGATAAGAATACCGACAGCGATCAACAAACTGGGCTTTTCAATACTCCTCAAGGCGTACAGAATCGTCCTGTTGCCAAACAAGAATTGGACCCTGAAGTGGATTACATCATCTATGACATGATGCGCGATGTCATTCGCCATGGTACTGGACGCCGAGCATTAGTCTTGAAGCGTGCCGACCTTGCAGGTAAAACAGGTACAACCAACGAAGGTAAAGATGCTTGGTTCTCTGGCTATAATGGCAATCTAGTGACAACCGTTTGGAGCGGCTTTGATGACTCCACCAGCTTAGGTAAGGGCGCCTTTGGTAGCTCGGTTTCTTTACCAACGTGGATAGACTACATGCGTGTCGCATTAGATGGCACGCCATTATCCTATATCCATAAACCGTCTTCTTTAGTCACTGTTCGTATCGACCCAAAAACTGGGGAACGTGCAGAGCCAGGGCAGAAAAATGCAATTTTTGAAATATTCCGGAAAAACCATATACCTCCGCGACGTAAAACGGATTCAGATAATGGTCAAGGGAATGAAGTTCAACAAGAAAAGCAAACGGATAATGCTTTAGAAAACTTATTCTAATCTACTTACCAGAAAAGCATCACACTCAAGATAAGCACGCCAAACTCGTGTTCTTATCTTGAGTGGAACACTTCCAACCGATGATCAAATCATATTAAAGGCCATAAAAAAGGCGATATCCCTATCGAGATACCGCCTTTTATTTATCCGTACTTGTTATTTATTTACTTAAAGAAATACCTTAGCCACCGAAGTGATCTAGGTTCTCTAATGGGTAAAATGCTGGGTATGGAAGTGTTGCAACGCCTGAGTCTACTGCCGCTTGTGCAACCGCTGCTGAAACTACGTTCAACAAGCGAGTGTCCATTGGTTTTGGAAGAATATATTCTTTACCAAAACTTAATGGCAAGCCACCGTAAGCTTCAACCACATCAGCAGGCGCTTCTTCTTTCGCAAGGTCTTTCAATGCGTGAACCGCCGCCACTTTCATTTCTTCGTTAATTTTAGTCGCACGAACGTCTAAAGCACCACGGAAAATAAAAGGGAAACCTAATACGTTATTTACCTGATTTGGGTAATCAGAGCGGCCTGTTGCCATGATTAAATCATCGCGAGTTGCGCGAGCTAATGCTGGGCTAATTTCTGGATCTGGGTTTGAACAAGCAAACACGATTGGATTGGCAGCCATTTTACTAAGCTGTTCACCAGAGAATAAATCAGGACCAGAAACACCAATGAAAACATCAGCGCCTTCAATCGCATCATCCAAAGTACGTTTATCAGTATCGATCGCAAACATTGCCTTGAACTGGTTCAAATCAGTACGACCTGAATGAATCACGCCTTTACGATCAAGAACTAAGATATTTTCACGTTGTGCACCACAAGCAATGATCAACTTCATACAAGCGGTTGCAGCTGCGCCAGCGCCTAAACAAACGATTTTAGCGTCAGTAATTTCTTTACCTTGAAGCTCAAGCGCATTCAAAAGACCAGCGGCCGTTACGATCGCAGTACCGTGCTGATCATCATGGAAGACAGGAATAGAACAGCGTTCAATCAACTGACGTTCGATTTCAAAACACTCAGGAGCTTTAATATCTTCTAAGTTGATACCACCGTATGTGTTTGCAATACGAGCAACGGTATCAATAAAAGCTTGTGGGCTTTCAGATTCAACTTCTACATCAACAGAGTTCACACCGGCAAAGCGTTTAAACAACAAACCTTTACCTTCCATAACAGGCTTACTTGCCAATGGGCCTAAGTTACCTAATCCAAGAATCGCCGAACCATCAGAAATAACGGCAACCAAGTTGCCTTTACCCGTGTAACGGTAAGCCGCTTCTGGGTCTTTTGCAATTTCGCGACAAGGCTCAGCCACACCTGGGCTATAAGCTAAAGCAAGGTCGCGGGCAGTAGCCGTTGGTTTAGTAATAGTAGAGCTCATTTTTCCAGGTACTGGGTACTCATGGTAATCCAGTGCAGCTTGCTTTATATCTTCTGCCATTATGATGTTTCCGTCTATTATTTGGTGTTTAATATTAAATTCTTATAATTTGGGCCTTGTTCCTCAAACCGCAGTTTTGGAAACGACTCCTTATTAGTATTATGTCAGAATGTCTCATGTCAAAAAGCGTTATAATCCACATTAAATAAAGACGCTCATACTCTCAAAGAAAGCTACGAAGGGCCTATGTCTCTAATGTCACTCGGATATTTCACAGGAAGCACCCAAGACTGATATTTCGAATTTCGACTATTCCGTTTATGTTGCCAGCCGCGCACTTCAACAGTATGGCCTTGTAGAAAAAACACTTTCTGGGCCTGCCAATAGTTTGCTGCACTGGGTGGTAAATTGATCACTAGACTCTGGTTAGTCTCTAGCCACCAGCCACCTCGGTTATGACTAATAGAGGTTATTTTCACTCGTGCTATTACAAAGCCAGCTTGTGGCCGCCATTGTAATGATTGCTGCCAAACACCTAAATTCGCATCACGTGCGGATTGCTCTGACGCCATATAACACGCTTGATAAGCTAGGTTTGGTGGAACAGCAATACGATAACCAAGCCCTTCCGATAGTAACTGACTTGATAATGAAATACGATCTTTATCGAAGAGGTAATATAAATAACGACCGTAGCGGTCACGCCCGTCTTTACTGGGTTGCAGGTAGATATAGCGCCCAGCCAACTGGGTCAGACGCTGCTTTGCAGCAACCGCAAAGGGCTCATTATTGCCATGCTCATGGTCTAATTCTGGTGTATTAATACCAACCAAACGAACTCGACGACCGTCGACCAAATACAAAGTATCGCCATCAACCACTCGCTTCACTTGGGCTCGTTCTACTGAGCCAGACGCTTGGCATAAGTTGTTAGCGTATAAAAATGAGCAGGACAAAAACAAAAAAAGCGCCAAGAAAACTTGGCGCTTTTTTTGAACAATTACTTTCATTCTGCCAATTACTTAGCTGAACGACGTGCTCCGAAACGCTTGTTAAAGCGATCAACACGACCACCAGTATCCAACATTTTCTGTTGGCCAGTGTAGAATGGGTGACATTGGCTACATACATCAACGTGTAGATCTTTACCTAGCGTTGAGTTTAGGTTCAATGTGTTACCACAAGTACAAGTAGCAGTAATTGCAGAGTAATTTGGATGGATATCGTTTTTCATTGTATTTACCTTAAAGTTGGTGTGCCGCCACTCGATCGACATAAGGGCTTTCGCCTCGTCAAGCACCGCACGATTCGTTGTACAGACATTGTACAGTGGTACCAAGAGCGCGTATTTTAGGACTCAAATAGGTATTCATCAACCTTTTTATGGTGCTTTCCCTAAAAAATCACACTCGCACCCGATACCCAGAGTAACGTACACTAATAAGCGTATTGCTCACTGACCATTTTCTCTCAATAAGGCCACAACAAACGCATGCAAGAGGCTCTTCTGACACCCTACCCTTTCGCCCAAGTCGCTTTGCCTGTGCCAATGCGAACCTTATTTGATTATAAAATACCGAAAGCCATGGCAATGCGTCATGACTTGCAACCGGGGATGCGCGTCAAAGTCCCTTTTGGTAAAAGCAGCCGCCTAGGCGTCATTGTTTCATTCAGCGACCACAGTGAATGGGATGAGAACAACCTTAAATCTATCACTTCATTACAAGATGAGTCGGCGGTTATTCCGAGTGAACTGATGATGCTGTGCGAATGGGCAGCACGTTACTATCATCATCCTATTGGCGATGTGCTATTTCACGCCTTGCCAGTGCTATTACGCAAAGGTGAAAGCGCTGAATTCCGTACCGAAAACTGGTGGTTCACCACGCCAGAAGGACAACAGACAGATCTAGAATCGCTCAGTAGGGCGCCACGTCAACAAGACTTCTTAAAGGCCGTACAACAACACCCGAATGGCATGAGTCAAAATGCTATTTCATCATTATCTCTGTCGCCTGGTGCCGGTAAAGCACTAGAAGAAAAAGGCATGCTGCGTCGCGAGCAACGCTCATTTAACAAAGCGGGCGAAAAGCACTCCTTCCAAACCCAAGTTCCTCCAGTGCTAAATCAAGAACAGCGTATCGCCACCGATCATCTATTAGATAGCGCTTCGTCTTTTGGCGTCACCTTATTAGATGGTGTGACCGGCAGCGGAAAAACCGAAGTGTTCTTACGGGTAATGGAAAAACTAATCGAGAAAGGTAAGCAGATTCTAGTCATGGTGCCGGAAATAGGCCTGACACCACAAACGTTAAAACGCTTTGAAAGTCGTCTGCATACTGACATTGTTTTAATGCACTCTAATATGAGTGATCGAGAACGACTAGACGCCTGGCTTCTTTCTGCTAGTGGCCACGCTAAAGTGATTATTGGCACTCGTTCTGCGGCGTTTATACCGGCGCCAAATTTAGGCATGATCGTCATCGACGAAGAGCACGATGCGTCGTACAAACAACACGAAGGTTTTCGTTATCACGCCCGTGACCTAGCGATAAAACGCGCACAGAATCTTAATATTCCCGTGTTACTCGCCTCTGCAACACCATCTTTTGAAAGCCTTGCAAACGCCTTACAAAAACGCTTTTATTGGTTAAAATTACGCCAACGGGCGGGGGATGCTCAGATTCCGAAAATGGAACGCGTCGATTTGCGCGGCCAAACATTAGTAAACGGCTTTAGTCATCAAGCGCTGGCTGCCATGGAACTCTGCCTTGCTCGACAAGAACAAGTGTTAGTGTTTCTCAATCGTCGTGGCTATGCGCCAACCCTTATGTGCCATCAATGTGGTTGGATCGCCAGCTGCGATCATTGCGATGTGAACCTAACCGTTCACAAGCGAGCGAATAAATTGCATTGTCACCATTGCGACATGCAAAAAGCATTACTTCATACTTGCCCTGAATGCCAATCAGAAGAATTATTTACGGTTGGTGAAGGTACCGAACAGATAGAAACTCAACTAAGTACGCTGTTCAAACACGTTCCTATTTTGCGTATAGATCGTGATAGCACGCAACGCAAATCCGCGATGACACAATTAACACAGAAAATTCATGAGCACGATCAAGCGATTTTGATTGGTACGCAAATGCTGGCCAAAGGGCATCACTTTCCGAATGTCACCTTGGTCATTGTGATGGACGCCGATGCTGGGCTCTTCTCTGCTGATTTTCGTGGTATGGAGCGTACCGCTCAGTTGATCACACAGGTATCTGGCCGAGCTGGGCGCGCGAAGAAACCAGGGCATGTATTGCTACAAACCTATCATCCAGATCATGCCGCGATTGAATGTTTATGCAACCTTGGCTACGAACACTTTGCGATCGATGGTTTAGCAGAACGAAAAGGCTTATCTTTACCGCCTTTTTATCATCAAGTAATTATTCGAGCGGAATCCGGCAATGAACAAGAAGCGATGCAGCTCCTTGGTGCTATGAGAAATGATTTAGAACCTTATTTTCCAAGTGGATTATTTTTAGTTGGCCCTTATACCGCGATCATCGTTCGTAAAGCAGGACAACACAGAGCCCTGCTCTCTATCAAATCATCCAGTAGAGCCCCCTTGCATCAAGCCACTGCGATGATGACGGATTGGTTAGAGAAAGCGACTCGACAACATAGAATTCGTTTTGCGATTGACGTAGATCCACTGGAAACTTACTAACCAAGTCCGCATAATGTGCGTAGTTTATTAAAAAGCCAAAAATATGTTTGATTTTGTACAAATTGCAGCTAAAAAAAGTCGCCCAAAACAAGGGGCAACCCGACGAGCACCGGCACCCGCTAAGCGCAAAACTCCTTGGTGGCTATGGCTCATCGCTCCCGCTCTCCTCATCGCGTTCATTTATGGTCTCACTCAGTTAAGCCATGTAAAAAACAAAAAAACAGTCACACCAGTAGCGCCCGTTCACTCACAACCTATAGAGAAAAAGACGGCCAAAGTTGATTCGAAAAAAGTCGAGCCAAAAAAAGCCGAGGTAAAAAAGAAAGAGTCTTTTGATTTTTACCAAATACTGCAAGACAGCAAAGTGGACACTAGCCACGTTGATGCTTATCAGTTCGAGCCACGTGGCGAACAAGATTTTTATTACATGCTACAAGCGGCCTCTTTCCGTAATTCGAAAGACGCGGATCGTATGCGTGCCAAGCTCATTCTTGCTGGCATGGTAGACACCACGGTACGCCAAACTATTAGCACTAAAGATGGCAAGCCTTGGTACCGTGTTGTGATTGGCCCTTTCAATGACCGTTCTAAAATGAACCACATTGAAGATAAGCTGGTCGATATGCGCATCGAGTCCTACTCCTATAAAGTGAAAAAAGAGACTCAATCTAAGTAATCTTCGCGCATACAAAGTGAAAGACACTTCTGTATGCGCGTTTCGCTTGAAAACCCTCCAAACTGCCCCCACCTTGTTAGAATCGAATTTGGAGTAGACCATGACAACGATTCTTACAGTACGCAAAGGCAATCAAGTCGTCGTAGGCGGCGATGGACAAGTCTCTTTAGGCAACACAGTGATGAAAGGCAATGCACGTAAAGTGCGTCGTCTATACCGCGGTGAAGTTATTGCAGGCTTCGCAGGCGGCACCGCCGATGCATTCACCCTTTTCGAACGCTTCGAAGGACAACTCGAAAAACACCAAGGACATCTGGTACGCGCCGCTGTCGATCTTGCGAAAGACTGGCGTTCCGACAAAGCATTGCGCCGCCTTGAGGCCATGCTGATCGTCGCTAACAAAGAAAGCACGCTAATCATTACGGGCACCGGTGATGTGGTCGAGCCACAGCATGGCGCCTTGGCCATTGGTTCTGGTGGTAACTACGCAGAAGCCGCAGCGCGCGCCTTGATCGACAACACTGACCTTAGTGCAAAAGAAATTGTCGAAAAGAGCCTTAACATTGCTGCCGACATTTGTGTCTTCACCAACCACAGCTTGACCATCGAAGAAGTCACCATCGATCCACAGCTTGAAGACCAATCAGCCACGTCCAACAAAGAATAAGCGAGAGAACTCAACATGAGCAGCATGACCCCAAGAGAGACGGTTAACGCACTAGACAATCACATTATTGGCCAGCAAAAAGCCAAGCGCGCAGTGGCCATCGCCCTACGCAACCGCTGGCGTCGTATGCAACTTCCTGAAGACATGCGCGCCGAGATCACCCCGAAAAACATCTTGATGATAGGGCCAACCGGTGTCGGTAAAACAGAAATCGCCCGTCGCTTAGCTAAGCTATCTAACGCGCCTTTTATCAAGATAGAAGCAACCAAATTTACTGAAGTCGGCTACGTAGGACGTGATGTTGAATCCATCATTCGCGACCTAGTCGAGATGGCTGTCAAGATGCTACGCGAGCAAGAAACAAGCAAGCTTCGCCATAAAGCAGAAGACGCCGCTGAAGACCGTATTCTTGATGTGTTATTACCGCCTGCTCGTGGTGGCGATCCAGAGCTTGAAGACAACAGCACTCGTCAGACATTTCGTAAGAAACTTCGAGAAGGCAATTTAGACGACAAAGAGATTGAAATCGATCTTGCTGACGCGCCTATGGGCGTTGAGATTATGACGCCACCTGGCATGGAAGAAATGACCAGTCAGTTGCAGAATATGTTCTCTAGCATGGGCTCGCAAAAGACTAAAAAGCGCAAGCTGAAAGTCAAAGAAGCGCTACGCCAAGTGCGTGACGAAGAAGCATCGAAACTGGTTAACGAAGATGAGCTAAAAGCCCGTGCGGTAGAAGCCGTAGAGCAAAACGGCATCGTTTTCTTAGACGAGATCGATAAGGTGGCAAAAAGCTCTGAACGCTCTGGTGGCGAAGTGTCCCGTGAAGGTGTTCAGCGTGACCTACTGCCTTTGGTTGAAGGCTGCACGGTAAGCACCAAATACGGCATGATCAAAACCGACCATATTTTGTTTATCGCCTCTGGTGCCTTCCACCTTTCTAAGCCATCGGACTTGATCCCTGAGCTGCAAGGTCGCTTGCCTATTCGCGTGGAACTAGATGCACTAACTGTGAACGATTTCGAACGTATCTTGGTTGAGCCAAGCGCGTCCTTAACACAACAGTACATTGCGTTAGCGTCGACTGAAAACATCAACATCAACTTCACTACAGAAGGTATTCACCGTATCGCGGAGATTGCTTTCCAAGTGAATGAGCGTACAGAAAACATCGGTGCTCGACGTCTGCACACGGTATTGGAACGCTTGCTAGAAGAAGTATCTTACTCCGCGAGCGACATGCCAGATGGCCAAGCCGTCGACATCACTGCTGCCTATGTAGATGAGCAATTGGGTGCCATCGTCGAAAACGAAGACCTAAGCCAGTACATACTTTAATCATTACCATTAGGACAGAACATCATGATGCCAGCGCCAACCAAGATTCATTACCATAAGCAATCTCGTGAATTGGAGCTGGAGTTTGCCGATGATCAGTCTTTTCGTTTGAGTGCGGAATACCTCCGCACTCACTCTCCTTCCGCCGAAGTGCGCGGCCATGGCTTGCAAATGCCGATCCTGCAATACGGCAAAAAAGACGTCACCATTCAAAATGTTGAAGGTGCGGGTAATTATGCACTCAAGATCAGCTTCAACGATGGTCATGACACCGGCCTTTTCACCTGGGAATATCTGTATAACCTCGGCACAAACTACGACGAACTCTGGAAAATGTACCTAGACCGCCTTGAAAAAGAAGGCCAGACGCGGGACACTTCTGTCATTCAGCTGCATCAGCTTTAGGCACACACTTTCAGCCCCTAAGCTTTTCAACCAGCATCGCTTCATATCATTAGGAATTAACATGAGCTCCCTTAGCCTGTCTGCTATTAGCGCGATTGAACACGCCATTAACCTTGCTCTTAAGCAAGATGATCCTTCGCAAGCACGTCTTAGTAAATTGGCTGGTCAGCAAGTTTTTCTTTATGTCGAAGACTTCTCTTTGATTCTACAAGTTCATATTCTAGAAGTCGGCGTCATGCTGCATCGTCCAGAAAGCCTTGACGAAGTCGAGCTTGATCCGCGTTTAGACACACTCGTCCAAGGGCCAAGTTCAGCTTATCGCAAGCTACTAGAAGGCGACGGATTCTTTGATGGTGATTTACGTATTCAAGGCAACGCTCAAGCGCTAATGACCTTGCATAAAGTGATGGAAAACTTTGAGTTAGATTGGGAAGGATTGCTCGCTGACTACATTGGTGATCTACCTGCCTCGGCTCTCGCACGCTTATTGCGTAAGCAATGGTCTTGGCACAAAGAAACCGCTACCAGCCTACAGCTGCAGTTGGTTCAACACTTGCAAACCAACAGCCAATTACTGCCTAGTAAGATTGAGTTTGAAACCTTCGTCGACGACATTGAAAGACTCGGCACCGCGCTGGATCGCGCTGAAGCCAAGCTACGAATCATAGAGCGCAAACACTCTTAAACTGATTTCTGGGGAATTCACTCTACCAGACGATGAAACGCTTAGGTTTTACTTAACGTAAGCGTTGTTCTATCTCAATTCAATGCAAGCCTTCCGACTCAAGCCTTTCTACTTAAATAGACACCACCAATGGTGACAACAAAACCAGAAAGCTGTATCAGCGTCATGGTTTCATCGAATATAAAATAACTGCCTATCGCTGCCAATGGTGGAGCAAGTAGCAGTAACGTCGATACCTGAGACGCTCTGCTTTTTCGTAGCAGCCACACCATTAAGAACACACCACCACCCGACAGCACCACAACACCCCACGCTACCAACGCAAACGATTGCCATTCCATGACAAACAAGTGCTCACCTAGAAACAACATAAAGCCACAGGACACGACGCTGGCTGCTAGGTTTTGAATCGCCATGGAACTAAAAATATCAGAAGAGGAAATAGACATTTTCTGATAAGTCACGCCCAGCGAAAGTGCCAGTATCGCCGCACAAGCCAGCCCTAAAGTAAGCCCCGTAATACCGCCATGACTCATATTCAATTCCAATGCTGGGCTCACCACCATCAGTAGACCGAACATACCTACGAGTATGCCAACAATCCCTCTAAAAGACGTTTTCTCTTTGATCAATAAAAACGCCAGTATCGTCACTAATGCCGGCTGTAGCGCCCCTATCAGCGCCATCATTCCGGCTGGTAAGCCTTTGGCAATCGCGACATAGGCAAAGCCAAGATAAAAGCCATTCATCAGCATACCGGCGAGAATATGTTTCGGTAACTCTTTCAATTTAGGAAAAGGTCGGCGCAGTATCAAGGCGATCGTCAGGAACAATAATCCAGCACAGAAAAAGCGAATACTCAGAAACACATTCGGGTCGATTTGGCCAACTATAAGCTTGCCAGTGATAAACCCAGCAGACCAAATCAACACCAAAAGCCCATAAAGAAACGCCATTTATATTCCTTACCTTATTATCTAAATGTAGGAGCAACAAAGTCATCAAGCACATATAACGTACTGGGTGACAATATTTGATTGTCCCAAGCGACCGGTACCGCGTCTTATCTATTTTGCTAATGATAAAAAAAGGCGCCAACCTGAGAAGAGAGCGCCTTTCATTTACGGATTAAACTCTTTACTGATCAAACAAATTACTGATCAAGCAACTTACGGATTAAAACAAGGTTCACGCGAACGTTACATGCGCTCTAATGTTTCAATGCCCAACAACGCCAAACCTTGCTTCAAGGTCGCTGCGGTATTCAATGCCAATTGTAAACGGCTGTTTTTTACGTCTTCTTCGGCGTTCAGAATTGGGCACGCTTCGTAGAAAGTCATGAAGGTACCCGCCAAATCGTATAAGTACGCACATAAGAAATGCGGCATACCATCGTTGGCCACTTGCTGAATCGCTTCTTCAAATTGACACAATTTCACAGCCAGTGCACGCTCTTGCGTTTCTACTACGGCAATGTCACCAGTTAAGCTCGTAACGTCGATTTCTGAGCGTTTTACTATGCTGGCAATACGCGAGTAAGCATACAACAAGTAAGGCGCTGTGTTGCCTTCAAAGCTCAACATGGTGTTCCAGTTGAACACATAATCACTGGTACGATTTTTCGATAAATCCGCGTATTTCACAGAAGAAATACCCACCACACGACCAATGTTACGCAACTCTTCTTCGCTCATCTCTGGGTTTTTAGAAGCTACTAATTGATACGCTCGTTCTTGCGCTTCTTCTAACAACGCCGACAATTTCGCCACGCCACCAGAGCGGGTTTTAAACGGTTTACCGTCGCTGCCCATCACAGTACCAAACGGCATGTGTTCCAATTGTGTCGCTGGTTTTACAAAGCCTGCTTTACGCGACAAAGTAAAAATCTGCTGGAAGTGCAATGACTGACGCGCATCAACGAAGTACAACACACGGTCTGCATTCAAGGTATGCTGACGAAAACGTACTGCCGCCAAATCCGTCGTCGCGTATAAGAAACCACCACCGGTTTTTTGTACGATAACAGGCGTGATTTCGCCGTCTTTGTTGGCAAATTCCTCCATGAACACACATTGTGCGCCATTCGATTCTTTCAACAAGCCTTGCTCTTGTAGGTCATTGACCACATTCGCCAAATCATCGTTATAAGCGCTTTCTGGCATCACATGCTGACGCTCTAGAGACACACCCAACATCTTGTAGGTTTCTTCACAGTGCGTTAATGAGATATTGATAAACTCATCCCACAATGCCAAGCACTCTTCGTTGCCCGATTGCAGCTCAACAACCAATTCACGAGCGCGCTTAGCAAACGCTTCATCGTCATCGAAACAGGTTTTTGCAGCGCGATAAAAAGTCTCAAGATCAGACAGCGCCATGCTGACTTCCGTGTTATCAGCACGCAAACGTTCCATGTAGGCCAACAACATACCGAATTGTGTGCCCCAATCACCAACGTGGTTTTGACGCACAACAGTATGGCCTAAAAACTCAAGCGTACGCACAACCGCATCACCAATAACCGTCGAGCGAAGGTGACCTACGTGCATTTCTTTCGCAAGGTTCGGTGAAGAGTAATCCACCACGACCAATTCTGGAGAGGCTACCGTATCAATGTCTAGGTGATCGCTGCTGCGTAGCTTGGCTAACTCTTTGCCTAGCCAAATATCTTTCAAGAAGATATTGATAAAACCCGGTCCCGCGATTTCTACTTTTTCCGCCACATCAGACAGATCTAGTTTCTCAAGAACCTCCTGTGCTAGCGCACGAGGATTGGTTTTAAGCGCTTTTGCCACGCCCATGATGCCATTGGCTTGGTAGTCACCAAATTGCACTTTGGCAGATTGACGAACAAGGGCTGGTGAGCCATCAGGCGCACCTGCTGCGACCATTGCCGCTTGAATACGTTGATTCAGAAGGGTTTGAATATTCACAGAAGACCTTTTAAACAGAGGGCAATCCGCTCATTCAGAGCGAGTGCCAGAATCACACAGCCCTCTGATCGTTTTCACAAACAGAGGGCTGAATTCAGAAAATTAAAGTCCGGTAATGATAACCGATTTTCCCGTTTTTAGCGAAAGAACAGCTTGCACGCTTCATTGTTGTTTTCATCTTGGTAAGGGTAGCCAAGTTCGTCCAAATAATGCGTCACATCGGTTTCTTCACCCACCGCTTGCAAACCCACTAAAACACGTCCATAAGCGTCGCCATGGTTACGGTAATGGAACATAGAAATATTCCATTGGCCGCCCAAGGTATTTAAGAATTTCAACAAGGCACCAGGACGTTCTGGGAACTCAAAACTGTACAAGAGTTCACCCTTGTCACTGCGCAAATGGCCGCCAATCATATGACGCACATGCACCTTAGTCGTTTCGTCGTCCGTAAGATCGATAATCTCGTAATCTTTAAGATCTTCCAACAACTCTTGACGACTATGAGGACTGCCGCCCAATGCCACACCAACGTAAATCACCGCTTGTTGGTCGCTACCATAACGGTAATTAAACTCGGTAATATTACGGCCGACTAACGCTTGGCAGAAATCTTTGAAACTGCCCGGCGCTTCTGGGATTTTAACCGCGATAATTGCTTCGCGTTTTTCGCCCAGTTCGGCACGTTCAGATACATGGCGCAGGCGATCGAAATTAACATTAGCACCACTATTAATGGCGATTAACGTCTGGCCTTTCGCCCCTTCTCGTTCAATGTACTTTTTCAAACCGGCAAGCGCACACGCTCCCGCTGGTTCAGTAATCGCGCGCGTGTCGTCGTAAATGTCTTTGATCGCGGCACACATCTCATCTGTGGTCACGGTGATGACTTCATCGACGGTGTTTTTCGCAATCTCAAACGTGTTTTTACCGATTTCAGCCACGGCAACGCCTTCAGCAAAAATACCCACAGTAGCCAAGCGTGTTGGCTCACCTTTTTCTAACGCAGCTTTCAGACAAGCGGCGTCTTTGGGTTCCACCCCGATAATTTTAATATCAGGACGCAGGTATTTAATATAAGCCGATACACCTGCAATCAGGCCGCCACCGCCAACCGGAATAAATACCGCATCAATGTCGCCTTCGTGCTGGCGCAAAATTTCCATGCCAATGGTGCCTTGTCCGGCGATAGTATCTAGGTCATCAAAAGGATGAACGTAAACTTGACCTGTCTGCTCCATGATTTCACGCGATTTTTCAGAGGCTTCATCAAATGCATCACCAAACAATACGACTTCAGCACCGTGATTACGCACGGCATTCACTTTCACTTCTGGGGTCGTGGCAGGCATGACTATGGTCGCTTGAATACCCAGCTTCTTCGCGGCCAAGGCCAAACCTTGCGCATGGTTACCAGCGGAGGCAGCAATTACGCCACGAGCCCGCTCTTCTGCGGTTAACTGACAAATCTTGTTGTATGCCCCACGAATCTTGAACGAGAACACAGGCTGTAAATCTTCTCGCTTCAAAATAATCTCATTACCTAATCGACTAGACAATTGATTGGCGCGAGTCAGTGGTGTTTCTACGGCAACGTCATATACGCGAGCCTGTAGAATTTTTTTGATCATGGTATGGGGCATAATGCTTCCTAAGCGAATTACTAAGCCTGTGTCGATTAAGAAGATCGAATCACAGACATCAGTCATCTAAAAAAACGGAACATGAAATATACTCTTTCGCCTTGTTTCGCGCAAAGACAGATACCCCTTTACGGGTAATTAAAAGCGTAGCAAATCGACAAATTGTCTGTTTTTTTCAGGCTAACATTCCCTAATCAATAGGCTTATAATATGACCCCCTTCAGAGGCGGCTGTTTTCACCAAATAGCCCTGCATAAAACATAAAAAAAGGCGCTAGAAGCATGACTCAAGACGAACTTAAACAAGCGGTTGCACAAGCGGCTGTTGAATACATTCTACCAATGCTAGAAGACGATACTATTGTTGGCGTTGGTACCGGCTCTACCGCTAATCTGTTTATCGATGCATTAGCCAAATATAAACATATCTTCGACGGTACCGTTGCCAGCTCAGAAGCGTCTGCTGAGCGCCTAAAAAGTCACGGGATTCCTGTTTATGAGCTGAACAGCGTGTCTGAAATTCGTGTGTATGTTGATGGCGCAGATGAGTCCGATCACCACTTGCACCTTATTAAAGGTGGCGGTGCAGCATTGACTCGCGAAAAAATTGTCGCGGCTTGTAGTGAATTATTCGTCTGTATTGCCGACGAGTCGAAACTGGTGAACGTCTTGGGCGATTTTCCATTGCCAGTAGAAATTATCCCGATGGCTCGTGGCCATGTTGCCAGAGAAATGGTCAAACTTGGTGGCGACCCTGTTTACCGTGAAGGTGTGGTAACCGATAACGGCAACCATATTTTAGATATCTACAATCTTGAAATTCTAGACCCCATCGCGCTAGAAAAAAGTATCGATGGCATTGTTGGTGTCGTCACCAATGGCCTGTTCGCTAAACGTTCTGCCGATGTGTTGCTACTTGCCACAAAAGAAGGCGTGAAAACGCTGAAAAAATAAGCGCCATACGACGCTTATTACCAGCAAGAGTAAATGAAAAGTCGCTGCTTAAAACCAGCGACTTTTTCGCATAATAACAAACTGCCCTACGCCAAGAATCGTCAAAGCACCACAGAACAACCAAAAAGCTGCGCCGCTTCCTGTCCCCGGCATACCGCCAATATTTATGCCGAACAAACCCGTTAGAAACCCTAATGGCAAGAAAATACCTGACAGAATCGACAACACATACATGCGCGCGTTCATCTTCTCAGACTGCAAGTTAACGAACTCTTCCTGCATAAACAAACAACGCTCACGAAGCGACTCTAGTGCTTCCACATAACGGGTAATGTCGTTTGCCGACTCTTGTATTAACACCACTTGCTCTTTGGTAAGCCAGGTTTGAGACTCCACCGCCAAACGCTGTATCGCCTCTTTTTGCGGCACCAGAAAACGACGTAATCGAACGGTTTCGATACGGCGCTGAACCAAGGTACTACGTTGGTCAGATTCCACGTTATTTTGAATCAGATTTTCTTCTAACTCCGCTAACTCATCTTCTAAATCATCGATCACCGACGCCATTCGACTGGTTAGGGTTTGGGTGAGCGTCGCCATTAAATCTGCGGTATTAATCGGTCCTTCGTTATTCGTTAGATCTTGCACTATGTCTTGCACAGACAACAAACGTCGACGACGGCTAGAAATAATAAAATGCGGCGTAACCCACAAGCGCAACGACACCATATCAGAAGGATTAGAACCGGGGTTTAAATTCACTCCCCGTAAAGTAACCAATACACCTTGGCCAATTTTTGTCGAGCGTGGACGAGTTTCGTCCGCAAACAAAGCATCAACCACTGCCTCAGGGATATCTTCCATATCAGAAAGCCAGCCCCTTGCATCGCCTTTGCTAAAATCAATATGCACCCAACGACTACCTTCTTTCGGCACCTGCGTTGGTAGCTCATGATGATCCAACGCCGTAGCGCCACCCTGACCATTTAATTCTAAGTGGTGAATAATAAAATCCGACATAACATTTTCCTAAGCTCGTTTTGCGTAGATTATCCGAAAAGTCGATTATTCCCTATTTATTTCACAGCATTTAACAGACTCAGCTGACACTCTCCCCCTAGGGTGGCATAATTTCCATAACCTCTAAAAACAAGGATATTTCAGACCATGCAAAACCTTTCTCAAGTGTTAGCATCCAGCTCCGTTGCAGACTCGCTCCAAACGGTACTGATCCAAACGACAGATACCTGCGTTGCTATTTCTGACGTACTGAAACAAGGTTCACTTGCTGGTATTTTAGGCATGGCTGGAAATGAGAATGTCCAAGGTGAAGAACAAAAGAAACTCGATGTTATTTCCAACGACATGCTTAAAGACGCCTTACGAGCGTGCCCTGAAGTGCGTGCTATCGCCTCAGAAGAAGAAGAGGACATTGTGCCAGCAAACACCAATGGCGAATACCTAATCGCCTTTGACCCGCTGGATGGCTCTTCTAACATCGACATCAACGCCATGGTTGGCACCATCTTTTCCATTTACCGCCAAACTGGGGATAACCCAGCCACGGAACAAGACTTTTTGATCCCAGGTAAAGAACAAGTAGCCGCTGGCTATGTACTCTACGGTCCTTCCAGCATGTTGGTATTGACCACAGGCAATGGCGTAAACATGTTTACCCTAGACCCGAAAACCAACACCTTCTTGCTCACCGAAGAAGGTGTAACCATCCAACCAGAAACTCAAGAATTTGCCATTAACATGTCAAACCAACGTTTCTGGTCAGAGCACATGCAAAACTACGTCAATGACCTAATAAAAGGCAAAGAAGGCAACAGAAACAAGGACTTCAACATGCGTTGGGTTGCTGCTATGGTCGGCGACGTGCATCGTATTCTATGTCGTGGCGGTATCTTTATTTACCCATGGGATAAAAAAGATCCAAGCAAACCAGGCAAACTTCGCCTCATGTACGAAGCCAACCCAATGGCCATGCTACTAGAACAAGCCGGTGGTAAAGCCCATACCCATACAGACCGTATTCTGGACATCCAACCAACCGCCATCCACCAACGTGTCGCCGTCATACTCGGCGCTGCAAATGAAGTGGATAAGTGCCTAAGTTATTAACAGCTAAAAAATATTGAGTAGATTTTAGCTCAATGTGGATAGTTTTATTAAAATGAAAAAGACGCGAAAGCGTCTTTTTTTATGGAAGACTATATCCTACTTTCACCGTTTAAACTTGGCTAGTCCAGACAAAACCCTGTTCGACCAACCACAAATCTAAAGACAAATATTGAACGACATGTGAATAGAGGACCTAACTAAGGACTGCAAATTTGATGCGCTGATTTTATTTAAATCAGCGCCCATAAAGCAATGCATAACAACGAACTGAAATACCACACACTGATTCTGCTCCCCAAGATAGCAAGGCCAAGCCTATAAACATAGGCGATATTCCATTTTAATTCTGTATCAGTGTCAACTTGTTAAGCTAGTGTCCAAGTTACACGCCGGTTTGGAGTTACGTAGCTGCAGAAAATTGGTCACTTTAGCGATGCTTCTCAGAGTACTCGGAAAGCCACTTCACACAGGATTCATAAAATTCGTTATATTTTTTTACTAACTCATCAACTGATATATCGTAGAACACAGTTTTAGAACTAAGTTTATTATATGCAAGTCCTAGTGCATGAATCCTTGGCTCTGCTAAACCAAGAAGAGTATGGTCGGAATTTATGAATGAGTGCTTAAATGCATTAGCTATATCGTTAAGTACCTGCATTAATTCGATATGGTTAGAAAATACCGAAAGTCGATCCTCTTCGCTTTGCGAAACTACCGCTCCCAAACAATCCACTTTAATTTTCTTTGGATACTGCCCATCATCTTCATATTTTGCAAGCAGCCAGATCATTGACACAAGCTCATCGCCTGCTTTACGAAGCATATAAATAGTTTCTTCATTTGAAAAAACATGACGCTCTAACGCTCCAAAAGGAAACATACTTCCCTTTGAACAAGCCTCCCAGAACTCCCAGCTGTCGGAAATCCTCCTATTTGCTTCATCAAGGCGCCATATGATTTTCATATACTTCAATTGAAGATTTCCGTAAGAAGTATCTGGTGGTAACCAAAATCCCAAAGATGCGTTATATGGTTCAGCCAGCGTTTTTCCATTTTCTACTAATAACATTAGAATAACTCCTTAACGCTAATGCTTTGCTCAATAATGCACGTTAGAACGTCCAGTGGATGGCCCTTTTTTGGTCCGAACGATATTTGAGCTTGTTATGTACCGATTATACTCAAAACTAAATAAATGCTAGTGGAAGTAATAGCTATAGCTAAAGTCACATAAAATAAGTGAATAAGCCAATACCTTTTGGTTTTGAAACTCTCATTTTTACTCCATAGTCTTAGCTGTTCTGGTTGTTCTAATTTTTTAATAATGAAAAAACTCTTAGCATCAATACTCATATAGGAAAATAAGAACAGTTAAGATAAAGTAGATAACGCTTCAGGACTGGCAGTTTTAGTTATTTTGCGACTTAAATAGCCCCCATTGATCTATAAGATACGCCATTTTGGGATGAGATACTTTTGAATTATCTAGCACATCAGATTCAATTTCCTTTAGCCTCATATCTACCTCGCTATCTTCGAAGTCTTTATATAGTGGCAAAGAAAATATGCTAATCAGGTCGAATACAGTGTGTCCATCAAAGGACTTTTTAATCAGCTTTAATATAGGATGGTCATCTAGTATTGATGTCAGATGATTGGCGCTTCCGTTGACAGTATTACTCTAGGGTAAATAGCTGACTTCAACGCATAGGCCTCATTGAGGCTAATAGCCTTTTTATTAACCTACCAGTATAAACTCGCAATATGATGATTGTTTTTTAGACAATACGAGCAATATTTCGGATACTGTCACAATAAATAATACAGACATGCAGAACTTTTTTATATCCGCAACGTACTATTTTAATATTGGCGAATACAGTGGTTACAACAAGACTGGTGTGAGAGGTTCTTGTTTTACATTTGAGCTGACGCGTCGAGGTACGAGACAGGCGCAAGCAAATGGAAGAACAAGAAACGACTTTTACTACAAGACTAAGAGGCGACTTTTCGTAGGAGGGTTAGGCCCCCCTTCTGTGTTTTTCCCGACTTATTTCAGACAAAAAAAAAGCCCTGACAGCGTTAGCTATCAGGGCTTTCTTAATTATAAGCTTGACGACGACCTACTCTCACATGCGTTCCTTCATAAGAGCCCCACACGGGTGTGAGGTTATGATGCACTGGAACGAAAAAACCCCACCCTGCGTAGCAGGATGGGGCTTCTCTTAATTATAAGCTTGACGACGACCTACTCTCACATGGGATCCCCCACACTACCATCGGCGATGACGCTTTTCACTTCTGAGTTCGGGATGGGATCAGGTGGTTCAACGTCTCTATGATCGTCAAG
>NZ_JBAKAS010000011.1:0-145930 GCF_038155025.1 Marinomonas sp. TI.3.20
CTTCTTTTTTTGAAACGACAGTCAAAGAAGTAAAAGCGATTAATAGTAAGGTCTTTTTGATAAGCTTTACTGAAATACCAGAAGAGTTGCCATCATTCGAGATGACATTAGAAAATTTAACCTGGCAGCCTAATGTTATCTTCAAAAACAACACCATTGAAAAAAATAGAGCCCGTGGCGCTTTAACAACAACCAAAGGGAAGGTTGAAATCACAGATAACTATTTTAATAATCAAATGCACAGTGTTCTTTTAGTTGGAGATAATGACTTTTGGTATGAATCAAGCGGCACTAAAGATGTCACTATCCGTAACAATGTATTTGATCAAGTAGGATTTTCAGACATAAACGCTTATCCTTTGTATGCATTAGTGAAGTTAACAGAAAATCAGAAACACGGTATAAAACCATATCATGGACACATCTCATTTATAGATAACAAAATTAATAGCCTTAATGGACTGCTTGCGCACTCAAGCTCCGTGGATAGCTTAACAATTGAAAATAATAGCATCACATCGACCTCAACCACTTCAGAGACTATCAGCGAATCTCCTACGATAAATCTGATTTCTGTTAACAGCGCCTCTATTAAAAACAATCAATCGGTTAACTTTATAACGCCACGATTAATTAAAAGAGAAAAAGTTAACAACTTGATCCATGAAAGCAATATTGGTTTTAATTTAATTTAATCAACTCATCACCAAACAGTATAAAATAAAGATATACAGTTACCATCTCTATTTTATACTGTTTAATAACATATAAACTTCGCCACAATCCCTGACTAAAATCCTATACTTACAAACTATAAAAAAACAATAGGCATAACTTTTGCTTCTATCCATGTCGATAACACCTTGAAAACGTAGATAAAAGCAATTCACATCAAACCAATTCATATACAAATAATACTAATTTATTCAAAAATATAAAGCAGGATTACTCAATGAACCTAAAAAATATAAAACAAAAAAATATAGACTTATCCTCTTATGGAATATCAACTAATACAGATATAACTCTAAAGCTGAGTGAAATATTGATATCAATCGAAGGCATGGATAATGTAACCCTAAGCTTTCCTAAAGGCGTATATAAGATCTCAAGAAAGTATGCATTCGAAAGCTATAAAAACATTGCAAACCATGATAACAGCCTAAAGCGAATTGCATTTTTAATGAAAAATATGGATGGGCTTACAATCGATGGAAATGGCTCATTATTTATTTTTTATGATGAAGTCATCCCATTTGCAATTGAAGACTCTAGCAATGTAACGCTTAAAAACCTTAGCGTGGACTTCATTTTACCATTTCATTCCGAATTGGAAGTTGTATCATCTGATTTAAATAAAAAAAGCTTTACTGTAAAAATAAACACCGAACTCGATTGTTATAAAATTGAAAAAAAAACACATTCTGTTCAAACGATTTGACCAATGGCATCAAGTTGGAGAAAACATCGTATTTGATAAGAACACCACTGCCCCTATTTTTAACGCGTACGCTTACGAGACAACCAGCTACCCTCACGCCGTTGATCTCGGCAATAATCTGGTAGAATTTTCACAACTTGGAGAAAATGTACAACCCATTCCTGTAGGAGGAATATGGGTTACTTATGGCGAGATGTCATTAAACAGAAACACTCCTGGGATACATATTATTGATTGTAAAAATATTATTTTAGAAAATATTACCATCCATACCGCTGGCGGCATGTCTCTTATTGTCGAACGGACAGAAAATATTAAAGTTTCTCACTATAGCGTCACCCCTTCACATGACCGCATTGTATCAACACGAGCAGATGCAACTCACTTTATGAATTGTAAGGGCGAGATTATTGTTGAAAACTGCCAACTAGATCACATGCTTGATGATGGAATTAATGTCCATGGCGCTTATGTAAATATTGATTCTTATATTGGTCATAATACGTTTTTAGCATCTATAAGCCATTTTCAACAAGAAGGGATAGTGTTTGCAGACCCAGGAGACAAGGTAGCCTTCACCAAAAAAGAGACCATCTCTTCTTTTTTTGAAACGACAGTCAAAGAAGTAAAAGCGATTAATAGTAAGGTCTTTTTGATAAGCTTTACTGAAATACCAGAAGAGTTGCCATCATTCGAGATGACATTAGAAAATTTAACCTGGCAACCTAATGTCATCTTCAAAAATAATACCATAGAAAAAAATAGAGCCCGTGGAGTTTTAACAACAACCAAAGGGAAGGTTGAAATAACTGATAATTATTTAAATAATCAAATGCACAATGTTCTTTTAGTTGGAGACAATGACTTTTGGTATGAATCAAGCGGCACTCAAGATGTCATCATACGCAACAATGTATTTGATCAAGTAGGATTTTCAGACATAAATGCATATCCTCTTTATGTATTAGTAAAGTTAACAGAAAATCAGAAACACGGTATAAAGCCATATCATGGACACATATCATTTATAGATAACAAAATTAATAGCCTTAATGGACTGCTTGCGTACTCAAGCTCCGTGGATAGCTTAACAATTGAAAATAATAGCATCACATCGACGTCAACCACTTCAGAGACTATCAGCGAATTCCCTACAATAAATCTAATTTCTGTTAACAGCTCCTATATTAAAAACAACCAATCGGTTAACTTTATAACGCCACGATTAATTAAAAGAGAAAAAACCAACAACTTAATCAATAAAAATAACATTGATTTTAATTTAATTTAATCAACTCATCACCAAACAGTATAAAATAGAGACATTCAGTTACTATCTCTATTTTATACTGTTTAATAACATGCAGATCTCATTACACGCCCTTCTTAAAACCTTATCCTTAAAAAAACTGTAAGAGATATTTTTTACCAATGAAAAACAAACCAATTCAGAATCAAACTCTGAACAAAATAATTCAATTACCTATTATAAAAACCAACCACCATTGAAAAAAACAATAGGCATAACTTTTAGTTCTATCCACACAACTAATACCTTATATCCATGAAAATTTTACGAAATATTATTAAAAACATGGTATACAAACATAAAACAGTACTGCATAATTAATTTTTCAAGATAATATAATTAAAAAAATAGATTTAATCTTTATAGGAAAATCTCATGCTGAATAAACCTAACATATTTATTTTTATGACAGATCAGCAAAGAGGGGACACACTCACCAACCCCCTCATTAGTATGCCTAACATTCGATCCCTTATGAAAGATGGCTTACATTTCGCCAACACTCATTGCCCATCTCCTCACTGCTGTCCGTCACGAGCCACCTTTTTCACAGGTAAGTACCCTTCAGAACATGGAGTATGGAACAATGTTTGGGTGCAAAATACATTGTCCGATAGGCTAACGGCAGGAACTGAACTATTTTCTGAAAGTTTTGCAAAACAAGGTTACGAAATGTGGTTTTCAGGAAAATGGCATGTCAGCCGTGAAACAGGTCCTGAAGATCATGGATTTAAAGAAGCGTTTGTTACCTCTAATAAATATTCAAAGCCAAGTAAAGCAACAGCCCATATGAGCGCTGGGTGGAATGTTTATAGAGAACTTGCAAAAACAAGAGATGAAAATGATAGTACTCCTCGAAATGCAGGACAAATAAAAAGAGCGGGATACCCGAACTTCAATCATTATGGTATTAAAGAAGACCCATTTAATGACCTTAAGGTAGTAAATACTACAATAGATAAATTGAATGAGATCCCTGATAATGGCGAACCTTGGGCTTACTACGTTGGAACACTTGGCCCACATGATCCTTACTTTGTACCCCAAAGATTTCTAGATATGTATAAAGATCTAGACATAGAGCTTACAGATATTCATTTTGATAACCTTCTTGACAAGCCAAATTTGTATCAAAGAACTCAAAAAGCATTCAACCAATTAACAATAGATGAAAAGAAAGAAGCCATACGTCATTACATGGCATTTTGTACTTATGAAGACTATTTGTTTGGCTTAACCCTGGATGTACTAAAAAAACGAAATGATTATGATGACACACTCATTTTATTTACCAGTGACCATGGCGATTATAATGGTGAACATGGCCTTTGGTGCAAAGGCTTACCGGCATTTAAAGGCGCCTATCATATTCCTGCGGTTATCAGCTGGAAAAATGGTATTAAAAATCCAAACCGCACAATTGATGAACCAGTATCTCTAGCAGATTTCGCCCCCACTTTCTTAGACATTATCGGTGAAGAATCATCAAACCTTACTGGAAAAAGTTTGTTGCTATTCCTAAATGATAAAACTCCAGATAACTGGCGAGAATATTCATTCACCCAAACCAATGGTAATGAAATATACGGAATACAAAGAGCCGTATTTAATGAAAAATGGAAACTTGTTTACAACTCGTTTGATCATGATGAACTTTACAATTTGGAAAAAGATCCTGATGAATTAATCAATCTAGCAAGTGATAAAAAATATGATGAAATTAAAAAATCTTTATATACAGAGCTCTGGACTTTTGCAGAATCTGTTAAAGATAAATGCTTAAACCCATACATTATGGTGGGACTTGCTGAATATGGCCCCGCCTACGCATACAAATAAAAATAAGATTTCAATCCAATAATCTAAAAACTTTGTATAAATCTAATTCTATTGGTAAGAATAAGACAGGATAATAATAATATGAACTCTTGGGCAATACTTTCATTTATAGCATGTACCGCACTGGTTGCTTTTATTTCTTGGAAAATCACAAAGGAAGGAGATTTAACAACATCTCGTGGTTATTTTCTGGGCGGACGCGGCTTAACAGGCATACAAATTGGTACGTCAATATTATTAACAAATTGGTCAGCAGAACAGTTAATTGGACTTAATGGTCAAGGGTTTGCTGTTGGTCTTTCAAGCATGGGATGGGCAGTAACAAGTGGTATTGGCTTAATTATCATGGCCACTATTTTTCTACCCTATTTTTTAAGTCGTGGAATAACGACGCTACCAGAACTAGTTGAAGAAAGGTTTGGCAGTACTGCACGTAACTTCATGGCTTTTTGCATTCTTGTCGGCCTGGTAGTGATGCTACTTCCAGCTGTTCTATACACTGGCGCTCTGGCGCTGACTAAGCTTTTTAATATAACTGGTCTCCTAGATATTTCATATAATGTTGCATTAACCGGAACTATTGTTTTTATTGTAATAATAGGTAGTACCTATGCCATATTTGGTGGACTCAAAGCTGTTGTCATTTCTGACACAATCAATGGAATTGGCTTTTTCTTTGGCAGTATTTTAGTTCTTATTTTAGGCTTGAATGCATTAGGTGATGGTCACATCTTATCAGGCATACACAAGCTCTTAACAGTTCATCCTCAGATGCTTAATGCAGTTACACCAGTTAAAGCTACTGTTCCTTTTTCTACCTTATTCACAGGTATGATTTTGATGAATGTTTATTTTGCTTGTGCTAACCAGCTGATAATACAGCGCGCATTAGGGGCAAAGAATTTGGCTGAAGGACAAAAAGGTGTCCTCATGGCTGCGGTAATCAAGATCTTAAGTGTTGGTATATTATTAATACCAGGAGTTATTGCTTTCCATCTTTACGGTAATGAAGGGATCAATCCTGACCAAGCTTACCCTATATTGATTCATCGTTTAATGCCAAACTACATGGTTGGAATTTTTGGCGCAGTTTTATTTGGTGCTGTAATTTCAACGTTTAATTCTATCATCAATACATGCTCCACAATCTTTGCTCTAAATATTTACAAGCCACTACTCGGGAATTATGTTGAAGATATTAAATGCATCAATGCAGGGAAAAAATTTGGTTTTGCAATAGCGGTTTTTGCAGCTTGTGCGGCACCATTTATTCAATATTTAGATCATTCTGGTGTGTATATATTTGTACATAAGTTTAACGCCGCCCTGCACCTACCTGTACTATTTATTGTATTAGTTGGCATGGTTTCCAAACGAGCAACAGCTAAATCTACCATCACTGGGGCAAGTGTTTATATTGCATTGTCGTTATACTTTACTTATTTTACTCACTGGAAATTAAACTTCCTACACCAAGCAGCAATTATGTTTGCTATTAGTCTTATTATTACTTGGTTGATGACATTGAAAAATCCAGATTTATCAAACAAAAAGTTACTGCCAAAACTAGACACAGTAGATATCACACACTGGAAGCACATACGTTTAGGATGCGTCATTGTATCTGTGATGATGGTTGCCGCTTATGCTCTTGCATCATCGATTGGTGTTGTAACAAATCCTGATAATATAAGTCGTAATGTACTTATCATTCTAGCCACCTCTATAATATCTATTTTTATTCTAAATATTGTTGTCAAAACTTTTATGAATAAAATACAGGCTAAAAGAAAAGTTAATATGCAACTAGATCCAGTAGAGCAATGCTAAACGCTTATATTTAAAATTAATGAATATCTAAAACTCTAGTTATTCTAGAGTTTGTTTTCAAGTAGTGAGTTTTTTGACATAAAAATAATAAGGTCTAATGTAATGAAGAAAATAATTCTAACTTTTGCTATCCCATCGATCATAATGACATCCGCACATGCTGCTACACTTTTTCAAACATCAAATGGCTCCAATCTAAATTTGTATGGCCATGTACGTGCTGACCTGACTGATGCGGGCCACGGTACTAAAGGCACTGCTGTAGGCAATAGCAAGCAAGGTGATCTCACAACCACTGCATTACTTGGTATTCAAGGGCAGAAACATGTCAATAATGATGTTACCTTGTTTACTAAAGGCGAATGGCAAGTTGCTGGTCAGAGTAGTGACGGGAATAAATTTTTCCCTCGTAAAGTCTATGTAGGTGCTGATTTCGGCAAAGGTGGCACCCTGACTATTGGACAGCACCATGACCTTATTTATACCAGTCTCATTCACGCCGTAGATATCTTTGATGAATGGGGAAAAGGGACTATGAAAGGAATATATGGAAAGACCTTCCAGCCAAGTCAGGTTGTTTACTCCAACAATATTGGCAATCTAGATATTATGACCAGCTATCAATTCCGGAATTCTGATGGCTTAGACAAAGGAGGTATAGATTTATTTGCGCCAAGTACAACTCCTGAAACTGTTCAGGATAACGCTTATGCAATAGCTGCTATCTATCATACAAATTTAGGGCTAAATTTGCATGCAGCTTACGCTCGCCAGAACTATGGCTACTCTTCATTTGCAAAAAATTCTGATGGGAAAATTGATACCTATGGAGCAGGAGCTGATTACAACTTAAACGCTTTATACATGAGTTTTATTTACATAGGTTCAAAAACTAATACTGGCGAAGCCTCTAAAAACTTACTGTACATTAATACTTATAACTTAGTCGCTTCTTACCAAATAGATCAATACAAACTCTATACCGGTTATGGCATTCAACACCGCAATGGTAGTGAAATTTCTAGCATTGGTTACACACCTATTAAGTCTTATAAATTAGGCGTTCAATATTTTGTCACACCGCTCACTAAGGTTTGGCTTGAATATCGTCATAACAACGGTGACTTAAAACCAGAGGATAATTTTGATGATAGCACTCTTGGATATGCTAAAAATGAAATAGCGCTAACAGGCCAATACAATTTTTAGAATAATTGATAGAGGAATATAATTCAAAGTTAGAAATATAGATATTATTTCCCCTCAATTTATATTATTCGATCAATATTGCACTCACATCATAGATCTACACTCAACTTAAACAGGTAAAGAAATACGCTCAGTTGAATATAATATTCATCAGATTTTTCTTCGATGACAGATAAAAATGAGAATCTATATTCAACTGACCATTTACCTAATAGTTCGAATCTACAACTTAAAAAACATAGTTCAAAACAAGATAGCCAAAAACAAATAACCATTCAATTTTCTAGAGCATAAATAAAATTAACAAATAAATCATTATACAATTCGCTCAATTAAAAAAGATAGATAAGCTAGATTTTTCATAAAAAAGCTTATTTTTATACTCTCCACCTCCCCCTTAAAATATAAAAAATAATTATTTCATCTACTTTCATGGCGCATAATTTAAAAATAAAATCTTAGTAAATTGATGAACTTTAAAGCTCACTCATGATATCCTAAATTACTTTTATATCATTAAATAAAAACCTACTGAGACATAACCTTTTGGAATACCCATGAGACCAATATGTTATATCAATAGGAATTAATAAAACTTAACAAAATAAACATTTCTCTTTTAATATACAAACATGAAAACTCAATGCATAATCCCTTTATATCTATTAATAATAATTATAATACCTTCATTATAAACAGGAAGACTCATGCAAAAAAATCCTAATGTTTTAGTTTTTATGACAGATCAGCAGCGAGGAGACTCTGTTTACGATGCTAGAATATTAATGCCTAACACACGCAAATTAATGCAAGATGGATTGGCTTTTACCGAAAGCTATTGCCCTGCCCCTCACTGTTGCCCATCACGAGCCTCTTTCTTTACAGGTCAATACCCAACTCAACACGGTGTTTGGAACAATGTGTGTGTTCAAAACACGTTATCAAGACGCCTTAACCCTGAAACCGAATTATTTAGTCACCAACTAAAAAAACAGGGCTATCAACAATTTTTTGCAGGGAAATGGCACGTTTGTTATGACACTGGACCTGAGGATCATGGTTTTGAAGAGCTTTATGTCACCTGTAATAAAGAATCTAAAAATGATCCAACGAATAGATCAATGTCTCCAAGCTGGGAAATATATAAAAATATTCCTACCGAGTCTCGCGACAGATATGAAGGTGAAATCCTAAGACCTGGTTACCCTAACTACATTCATTATGGCGTAACGGAAAATCCTTTTAATGATGAAGATGTTGTCGATTCTGCTTTGGTAAAACTGAAGACGTTACGCGAATCAGACACGCCTTGGATGATGTATATAGGGACACTCGGCCCACATGATCCATACTTTGTTCCACAAGCGTTTTTAGATCTGTACGAGAATGTTGAAGTAGAGCTTTCTGATATTCATTATGATTCTATGGATAAAAAGCCTGTTTATAATAAAAAAATTAAAACACTTTTTGACCAACTTTCCATTGATGAAAAGAAACAAGCCATTAAACATTATTGGGCCTTCTGTACTTATGAAGATCACTTGATTGGCTTAGTAATAGATGAACTTAAATGTCATGACAATTTCGATGACACACTTATTTTATTGGTAAGTGATCATGGGGATTACAATGGTGAGCACGGTTTATGGTGTAAAGGGCTGCCTGCTTATAAAGGGGCTTACCACATCCCAACTATCGCACACTGGCCAAATGGGATCAGTGATCCAGGAAGAACCATAACCGATCTCATTTCTTTAGCTGATATCGCACCAACACTTCTCGACATTGTTGACTGCAAAATGACTCAACCAATTGTTGGAAAAAGCTTACTTCCCTACTTTTATAACCAACAGAAGCAGCCCTTACACCCATTCTTACACACACAAACGAATGGTAATGAAATTTATGGCATCCAACGGTCTGTTTTTAATAAAGAATGGAAGCTTGTATTTAACACCTTTGATAATGATGAGTTGTACGATTTAAAGAATGACCCTAATGAATTGAATAACTTAATAGATGAAGAATCCTCTTTACCTATTATCGAGACACTTTATAAGGAACTATGGAAGTTCGCAAAGGAAACAAATGACACTATTATTAATCCATACATATTAGTTGGATTAGCTAAATTTGGCCCAGCAATACTATAAAAATAAAGAGGTTTTACTATGAATACTTGGACTTTATTAAGCTTTATTGGCTTTACCTTACTCGTTGCTATTATTTCGTATATTGCGACGAAAAAAGAAGATCTAAATAGCAACGATGGTTATTTCTTAGGTGGTCGAAGCCTAACCGGAATATCGATTGGTTTCTCAATTCTTTTAACTAACTGGTCTGCTGAGCAGTTAATTGGCTTAAACGGTCAAGGTTACAGCGTTGGTCTATCTAATATGGGGTGGGCTGTGACATCCGCTCTAGGCTTTGTTTTACTTGCCTGTGTCTTCCTTCCTTTTTTCCTTAAAAAGGGTATTACTACAATACCTGACTATATCGAACAAAGGTTTGGACCTGTTGCACGAAACTTCATTGCTTGGGTTATCCTCATCAATATGGCCGCGGTTGCACTACCAACAGTTTTATATGCTGGTGCGTTAGGGTTAAGTCGAATATTTGATGTGGCCTCTCTGTTTAATATTTCTGAAAACTCAGCACTCATTGTCTCAATTATATTCATTGCTGTTGTTGGTAGCATCTATGCCATCTTCGGTGGTCTTAAAGCCGTTGTTATCTCAGATACTGTAAATGGTATTGGTTTCTTTATCGGTAGTATTCTCATTCTATTCCTAGGTTTGCACGCACTAGGTGATGGTGACAGCTTTGCCGGTGTAAAAACCTTAATCACAAAAGACCCACAAATGCTTAATGCGGTAAGCTCTCCTAAGGTTAACGTACCGTTCGCAGCTATTTTCACCGGCATGCTACTGATTAATATCTACTTCTCCTGTACCAACCAGGTCATTATTCAACGAGCTTTTGGCGCCAAAAGTGTTGCTGAAGGGCAAAAAGGCGTACTGTTTGCTGGCGTGATCAAAATTGTCAGTATTTTAATATTGATCGTCCCTGGCATTATTGCTTACCACCTTTATGGCAGTGAAGGAATCAAGGCTGATGAAGCTTATCCTTTATTGGTTAATCGATTATTGCCTGCTTCGCTTGTTGGTTTTTTCGGTGCCATATTGTTCGGAGCAATAATTTCTACTTTTAATTCGACCATTAACTCATGCTCAACAATCTTTGCTGTCAACATTTACAAACCACTTAAAGGTGGAAATATTTCTAGCATTCAAGACATTAAAGCTGGGAAGATATTTGGTACTGGATTAGCCATTTTTGCGGCTATCTGCGCACCTTATATTAAAAATGCACCTCAAGGGCTTTACATGTTTATGCAGGAATTTAACGCCTTATTTACCGTTCCTATTTTGTTAATGGTCGTTGTGGGCATGTTCTGGAAAAAAGCATCAGCGAAATCGACGATTCCAGGTATGGTTACTTATATGGTCCTCTATCTGTTCTTTAAATTTGGCTATACTGGTTGGGATTTGAACTTCCTACATAAAACAGCTATTTACTTTGCTGCTGGTTTAGCTGTTTCAATCGTACTTACTCACATGTACCCAGCTGAAGATAAAGCAAAAGAAGAGGAACACTCCCCTGTTAATATTGAGAACTGGAAATATTTGCGCTTAGGGAGTATCGTAACTATCGTGCTTATGGTTGTTACCTATGCTATAGCATCACCAATAGGCATAGTAGCACCTTGGGAAGAAATTCCAGGCAATCTTACTAAGATTTTAATAGCTGGGTTAGTTGCTATCTTTGCATTGAACTTTATAGTCAAGAAAGTTTCAAATTCATTTGATAAGAAAATACAATCTCTTTAATCAAGCAAAGAAGTTAGTTTATAAAGATATATTCTAGCTAGACAGAGTAAGTAATATAATAATGTCGAATACATACGTGTTCGACATTATTTTTATTTCATACTAAGATATGATAAAGATATTTAATCCTACTATTTACTGAATTCTTCAAAAGGCAATGTCATGAATAAAACCCTAATACACTTCACTAAAGCGGCAGACCATATGTCAATTAGTCAAGCTAGTATTGAATTAGGCATCAGTCAGCCAGCCCTTAGTAAGAGCATACGATCCCTAGAAAACAAATTAGGGGTTACTCTCGTAAAAAGACACCCTAGAGGTATCCGATTAACTCCTGAAGGGGAAATCGTTTACATGAGAGCTCAAAAAATAGAATTTGAAATGCAAGCGATTGAGCGTGACATTAATACTCTACATTATGATCGTCAAACCTTAAAGATTGGAGCTGGTCCAGCTTGGCAAAAACCAATTACTTCTATATTACCTTTTTTTTTAGAACGCTTTCCAAATGTTGATATTTCCATTAAATCAGCTCCTATTAGCGAATTAATGTTACCATTATTTGATGACAATCTTGATTTAGCTTTTGGCGGGGAAAATGGGCAAGACTTATCAAAAAATAATGGATTGGCATTTACCCCTATTATTGACAGTCATTTAACTGTCCTTAGCCGGAAAAAACATCCATTAAATATCAACAAAACCCATCAGATTAGTTCTTTATCTAATTTTCCATGGATTGCATTTCAATCATCATCCAATATATTAAATCACATTAATAATTTATTAGAGCGTGAAGGAGGGAGTCGAGTTAGGTATATTTTAGAAACTGAATTTCTTGATATGGCATTAGAGACGGTAAAAAACACCGATGCCTTATTATGTATTTCTGATCAATTATTTAAACAACTGAATGACGACTCACTCGTTGCACTAGATTTATCCGAACCTATTTGGCATTTCCACTTAGGCGCTTGGACTAAACCTAAACATAGCAGAAGTGTATTGGTAAATGAATTTTTGACTATGTTAGAAAAAAAATTACGTCCTCTATAATATATAGCTTTGGATTAAATTTGTCATACTAGATAGAAAAATCAACAGCGCTGCAATACATAAAATTGCGCTAAGAAGTCGCTTAACCCAGATTGCACTTTTAGTCGTTAACTCACCTTCAAACTCAAATCCTGCAGTACGATAGACATAGACAATATAAAAAATAAACGTTAATACTGCCAAAGTTATACCTGCATATAAAACCGCAGCATTCTGATTGCTATACCCTACCCTAATAACCACTAGAACATTAATTAATAATACAAAAATGGTTCTAGACCAAGATAAGGATGTTCTTTGCGGCTGTAAACCACCGTCAGAGACACGCTTTACTGTCATCACTATGTCCTATAGTAAAGCATCAAATATACGATAAAAATAATCACGGCAATCATCACAAAGCTAATAACAGCCAAAACGCGTGTATATTTTAGCTCAGCATCCTGTCGCATGGCCTTTTCATTGTCAGACCAGCGACGATAGGCATAAAACGACAGAACCGCTGAAAACAAGCTTAATACAAGGACTAAAATTTCTCGATATAATTCAGGCGCAATATTAGGGGCTAATTGATCAATACCAATTGATGCCGCTAAAAAAGCCAAAGCCGTGCGAATCCATGCTAAAAAAGTACGCTCATTTGCAAGTGTAAATCGATAGTCAGGAGCTTTTCCTGTTTTACGCCACATATTATATTTCCTTCATATAACTTATTATCTAATATCTGAATTAACCAGCAAAACAACAGCGCTTAAATTTTTCACCGCTACCACAAGGGCATTGGCTATTTTTTGACACCTTAAACATAGAATAAAGTAATTTAGGTTGCTGTTGAATAATCGCCATTATATTAGCTGGAGACTGTTTATTATTGATCAAAGCCGCCATCAATCTCATATAAGGCTCAGTATGTTTGAAAAAATTAGTGTAACCTGAGCAAAAATAATTATGGTTTAAGAAACCACTTCGGGACACGGAAAATCGGTGTTTGGGGCATCCACCATGACAAGCAAATTTATATTCACACTTTAAACAGTCATCATTAAGCGTTTTGGCTTTGTCTTGACCAAATTTCTTAGCAGCCGGACTATTGTTCATTTCTTTGATGCTAATCTCATGAATGTTACCTAATAAATGTTCAGGGTAGACAAAATGATCGCACTGATATAAATCGCCATTTGATTCTAAGGCAAATGCATGACCACAAGTTTCTGAGGTAATACAAGAACCTGATGAATGACCGCACCACGTGGCTAATGTTGAGTCGAACATATTCACAAAAATACGTCCTACATCGGCTTTCACCCATACATCAAAAACACCGTTTAAAAAATCACCATAACGCTTAGAAGGCACTGACCATGAAGTTACATTTGCTTCAATTTCATCAGGGAGCACCAAGGTCAATGCTTGAGTGTCTTCAGTGGTATTCACCGCTTCCCTTTCTACTAAAGGAATAAACTGGAGATATGTGGAGCCAATTTGCTTTAAGAACTCATACACTCGTTCAGGGTGCTGTGCATTAAGGTCATGAATGACCGTCAATGTGTTGAACTCTATACGATGTTTTTTAAGGTACTCAATGCCTTTCATTACCTTGGCATGTGTAGATTTATTCGTCCGTGTCACACGGTAAGCATCATGCAAGTCTTGAGGTCCATCGATGGAAACACCAATCAAGAAATTATTTGCCTTAAATAACTCACACCACTCATCGTTTAACAAGATAGCATTAGTTTGAAATGCATGACTAATCCGTTTATTGCCGGCATATTTCGCGCACAAGGCAACCACTTTTCGGTAAAAGTCGACACCCATTAAAGTGGGCTCACCACCTTGCCAAGCAAATTGCACTTCTAAGCCCATTTGAGCTTCAATATGTTGTTGAATGTACCGCTCTAGAGTGTCTTCCGTCATTCTCCAGTTTTTATTCTGCTCTGGGTACAGTTTTTCTTTCTCTAGATAAAAGCAATAAGTGCAATCTAGATTGCAAATAGAGCTACTTGGTTTTGCCATTACATGGCAGCCAGCTACAGTAGATTGAGTCATACAAACACCTTAGGTACATTCAATTTATTCAGCCAATTATCGCAACAGTGACATTGTCACGACGCAACAACTGGCTACAACACATTTCTTATATTTATTAATCGATAAGTCAGCTTAGTTCAAACTGATATGTCGTCTGATGGCGATAGTCATCGCCGGCTTTTAAAATACTATCGCTCATGGACCATTCTGGATGATTTGGAGAGTCCGGCAGAAATTGCGTTTCAAACGCAAAGCCCGCGTAGTTAGTATAATGTTTACCACCACGTTTCGGACAATCCTTTAGAAAATTTCCAGTATACAACTGCCCTGCAGGCATCGTTGTCATTACTTTCATCGTTACTTTTTCATCAGGTGACTGGACGGTACTGACAATAGGCGCACCACCAGCAGGAAATAGATATGAGTGATCATAACCTCCTACACTTTTCTGATGATCGTCTTTTAAAAAGTCTTGGCGAATGGTTTTCTTTGTTTGGAAATCAAAACCTGTACCATCGACAGAGACAGCATCTGAAATAGGCACCCCTGAATCATTCGTTGGTAAATATTTATCTGCGTTGATAACCAACAAATGATCTCGACAATCCATTAAGTCACTCTCACCTTGTAGATTAAAGTAAGCATGGTTAGTCAGATTGACAGGACAATCTTGATCACAGTGAGCATGATAAGAAATTTCAACGCCATTAACCTGCGATAAACGGTAGCAAACAGTCACATCCAGTTTGCCAGGAAAACCTTGATCGCCATCCGGAGAACACAGCCCATACACTACATGCTGGTCAGAAAGCTCAAGCACTTCCCAACGACGAGAATTGAAGCCCTCGACACCGCCATGTAAACAGTGATCGCCCTGATTTTTTGAGATCGAAAAGTTTTTACCATTCAATACAAACTGTGCGTTCTTAATACGGTTCGCAAAGCGCCCTACCGTCGCACCTAAATAACCTGTTTGCTGATAAAAACCTTCCATTGTATCAATACCAAGCAACACTTCTCTATGCTCATTTACTAATGGCAAGGTGCAACTTAACCAAGTTGCACCTATGTCCATAAACGTCGCCGTTATTCCTGCACTGTTTTTTAGGGTCACCAGCTTAGCTGGCTTCCCATCTTTAGCAACATCATTCATATTGCTGTGTAACAATTGAACGCTTGCAGGGTATAAACTCATTACGCCAACTCCACAGAGCCTGCACCGTCAGTAGCATTACAAATATAAATGGTTTCTTTTAAGCCACTTATTGCTTGATACTGCTCTTCAACAGCGCTCTTAACCGCATCAACTAGAACGGGTGGAACAAGCGCGACAACACACCCGCCAAAACCACCACCAGTCATACGCACGCCACCTTTTGTGCCAATAACGCCTTTCACAATATCCACAAGAGCATCCACTTCTGGGCATGTGATTTCAAAATCATCTCGCATTGAGGTATGCGATTGCTCCATTAATACTGCCAAACGCGCCATATCCTCATCTCTAAGGGCATGGGCAGCTTCAACAGTACGCGCATTCTCTGTAATGACATGTCGAGCTCGTTTCGCAACGACTTCTTCTAACCCAGCTTTGCGGTTGTTAAACATATCGATATCAACATCTCGCAATGCTTTCACGCCAAAAAATTCTGCAGCAGTTTCACACTGAACACGACGGGTATTGTATTCGCTACCCACCAAGCCACGCTGTTTATTCGAGTTAATGATCACAATCGCCATGCTTTCAGGCATAGAAACTTCTTCTGTTTCTAACGATCTGCAATCAATCAAAAGAGAATGGTTACGCTTCCCTTTTGCTGAAATCAACTGATCCATAATGCCGCAATTACAACCGACAAACTGGTTCTCTGCCTGCTGTCCATTTAATGCAATATCTTGCTGAGAGATATCCAAGTTATACAGTGTTTTGAAGGTTTGCCCAATAACCACTTCTAATGCCGCTGACGAACTCAAGCCTGCACCTTGTGGAACGTTCCCGCTTACCACAATATCCGCACCATTGAACTCATAACCGCGTTTCTGAAGGCAATCAATTACGCCACGAATGTAATTAACCCACATAGTATCGTTATCAAACTCAAGCGGTTTTGAGATATCAAACTCATTCACTTGATTATCATAATCAACCGCTATAACGCGTACAATCGAGTCGTCACGAACGGTTGCCGCTACTGCTGCTTGATAATCAATAGCGCAAGGTAAAACGAAGCCATCATTATAATCTGTATGCTCACCAATCAAATTAACTCGACCTGGTGCTTGAATAATATGATCTGCAGCCTGACCAAAAATAGACTTAAATGTGTCGGATACTACTTGGATCGGCTGGTTTGAAGAATCAGTCATAATTTTTTTCCTATTTATTTTTATCTTCTAGCGCTCCCTACAGAAAAGGCTAGGTATAGAGTGTTAATCAAGAAATTCGTATTTTATGCTTTGTAATGCACATCACTTAAGACACGAAGACGTTCAGCGGCTTGCTCTGCCGTTAAGTCGCGCTGACTTTCAGCCAACATTTCGTAACCGACCATGAATTTCTTAACCGTAGCGGAGCGAAGCAATGGCGGATAAAACAACGCATGTAATTGCCAATGTTCTGTCCCTTTGTCTTCTATAGCGTCGTCATTTTCGAAGAATGGCGCATAATGCCAACCCATAGAGTAAGGAAAAGAACATTGAAACAAGTTGTCGTAACGGCTAGTAAGCTTTTTCATTGCTAACGCCAAATCATCACGCTGTGCATCCGTTAGTTCACTCATTCGACGAACATGAACTTTAGGCAACAACATAGTTTCAAATGGCCAAGCCGCCCAATAAGGAACAACGGCAATCCAATGTTCAGTTTCTACTACCGTACGAGAACCGTCTTTTAATTCTGCTTGTACGTAATCAACCAACAAGTTAGAACCATGCTCCTGATAATAATCACGTAGGTTTTTATCTTTACGTTCAATTTCATTTGGCAGAAAACTGTTCGCCCAAACTTGCCCATGAGGATGAGGTTGAGAGCACCCCATCGCCTCACCTTTGTTCTCAAACACTTGCACCCACAGGTAATCTTTACCTAGCTCTTCTACCTGATCATTCCAAGTGTCTACCACATTGCGAATTTGTGAAACAGGAAGCTCTGGTAGCGTTTTACTATGATCGGGAGAGAAGCAAATGACTCGACTTAACCCACGAACACCTTGAGTTTTAAACAATGGATTGTCTGACTTAGGCGCATCAGGAGAGTCCGGCATTAACGCAGCAAAGTCATTCTGAAAAACATAAGTACCTTTGTAGTCAGGGTTAACATCGCCTGATACTCGAGTATTTGTTGGGCAAAGAAAACAAGAAGCCTCATAAGAGCTTACATTGGCTGGGGCCGCTTTCTCGTCTTGACCACTCCATGGGCGCTTAGCACGATGTGGAGAAACCAAAACCCACTGACCGGTCAATGGGTTGTAACGACGATGTGGATGATCAACGGGATTAAATGTTATTTCTGACATTGTTTTCTACTCTCTTGTTCTGACGCTCAATCTAAACACCTCCAGAATCATCATGTAGATGATTCTGGAGGAGATCATTAAACAGTGGATTTTACCGCTTACTCTGACGACTAATCTTGGTAGCCTTGAGGATTTTTCGACTGCCAGCGCCACGTATCCGCGGTCATAGCAGCAACATCTCGATGTGCTTTCCAGCCTAGGTCTTTCTCAGCTTTGGCAGTGCTTGCCCAACATTCTGCAATATCGCCAGGACGACGTGGTTGCACTTCATAAGCGATATCATGACCACAAGCCGTAGAAAAGGCGTTTACCATATCTAATACACTACTGCCTTTACCCGTACCCAAGTTATAAATATGCAGTCCAGGTTTGTTAGTCAGCGCATTTAAAGCAGCCAAATGACCATCGGCTAAATCTACCACATGGACATAGTCACGAACCCCAGTACCATCTGGCGTTGGGTAATCATCACCAAACACGGCCAATTTTTCACGACGACCGACTGCTACTTGAGCAATAAAAGGCATTAAATTATTCGGAATTCCTTGAGGGTCTTCGCCCATGGTGCCAGATGAATGGGCACCTACTGGATTGAAGTAACGTAGCAAGGTAATGCTCCAATCATCTTCTGCGGCAAATAAATCACGAAAGCATTCTTCAACAATATACTTACTACGGCCGTAAGGGTTAGTTGTTGCCCCTGTTGGTGAATCTTCTGTAATAGGCACTTCTTGTGGGTCGCCATACACAGTAGCTGAAGAACTAAATATGATGTTTTTCACACCCGCATGACGCATTGCACGAGCCAAAACCAATGACCCATTTACGTTGTTATCATAATATTCAAGCGGTTTAGCAACCGATTCGCCTACCGATTTTAAACCAGCAAAATGAATAACCGCCTGAACATCATGTTCGACTAATACAGAATTAAGAAACGCTTCGTCGCGCACATCACCAAGATGAAAAGCAGGTCGCGACCCTGCTAATGCCTCAATACGACTCAGCACCTCTTCTTTACTGTTAGATAGATTATCAATGACAATTGGCTGATGGCCCGCAGCAATCAATTGCACACATGTATGGCTTCCGATATAACCCAAACCGCCTGTCACTAATACCTTCATAATCACCTCTAAACTTTATAAAGCATGTAAACGATTACATGCCGTTAATTGAAGTATTAAACTAGATTTATCGATAAAAATCGATAAAAAAAGAAATTTAATGTTCTTTTATTGTAAACGATACCATTACAGATAAAAACACTCAAAAAGCGCCTTTCACATTTCATATGATACTTTTACGATCTGAGCGATCCTAGTGAAAGTTATAAGATTGTTACCCTGCCCAAAAAGAACCCCATTCTCCCCTCTCATTTCTGTAATACCGGCGGCTCTGAATAAAGAAAAGAAGCTGATCTTAAAAGCTAAACCTGCGGTGACCCTTGAAAATCCAACCTATTAACTTATCGTGGGTACGCTGCTATCCGCTTGTCAGAATGTAATAATTTGCAGGCACAATGATCGGCAGATAATTAAGCGAGAAATAAGATAAAAATTGTCAGAAACAAACATCATATGTTATAAACATACTATCTTTTAATTGACTGAATCTACTTCTTAGTATTTGTGAGATGGCAGCAGTATTGGCAACTACTAAAACCTTAATAATTCGCTCAGTCAGCTCTTTAGTTGAAAATAACTTTTATGAAAATTATTGATGTGCTCCCTCAAAAAATGAGCGGTGCAACGAGGTCAAGACAAACAGCTCCTCTTTCAATCAATATAAGGTGTATTAAATGAAAAATATTGATTGGTTAATTATTGATTGGGGAACAACCAACTTCCGTGCATTTGCGATGAACAAAAACGGTGCCCTTGTCACAAAAACAGAGCGCCGACTTGGTTTGCTACAAATAGACAATAAGGAGTTTGCATTAGCATTACAGACAGTGCTTGACGACTGGCTAGATGAGTATAAAAACTTACCCATTTATATGGCTGGCATGGTCGGTTCTGCTCAAGGCTGGGTCAACGTTCCTTATACAGAAGCACCAGTATCAATCAGCCATCTAGCCCAAAAAAGTGTTCAATTCACACTCCCATGGGGAGCTCAGGCAACAATAGTGCCTGGCGTTAGTTATGAATCAACACCAAAACATTACGATGTAATGCGCGGAGAAGAAGTTCAGCTATTTGGCTTACAATCACTAGAAAATAAAGAGAGCTTCGTTGCCGTCTTCCCCGGCACTCATAGTAAACATATGTATATCAATGAAAGCGCACTATCCAGTTTCACCACATTCATGACTGGAGAAATGTTTTCTATCTTATCAAAGCACTCTATTTTAGGCATGGGTCTTCCTGATCAACATGCCTCTATTACAGCCTTTGAAAAGGGCATCAATGAGAGCGGCCAAAAGCCGTTAACCAGCCAATTATTCGCGGCTCGAACCCATCGATTGTTCGGTAATTTAAAAGAGTGTGACGTTTTAGATTACCTCTCTGGCTTATTAATAGGCGAAGAACTAAAAGCATTAACAAGCAATCGCGTTTATTTAGTCGGTGGTGACGCTCTTTGCTGCCGCTATAAAACAGCGTGTGAACTCCTTGGCATTGAAGCCACTATCGCCAATGGCGATGATGCATTTCTGAACGGTATGTTACAAATTAAAAAGGCGCTAAACGATGACAAATAAAGATTTTAAATTAAGCGAACACCTTCCTCTTGTTGCTATTATCCGAGGAATTGAGACAAAAGACGTAGTCCGTGTTACTCAGATCTTAATTGATGAAGGCTTTTCAATGATTGAAGTGCCATTAAATAGCCCTGACGCACTTACCAGCATCAAACTTTTAGTCGATACTTTCGGTAACAATTACTTAATTGGGGCAGGTACTGTCACTACGCCTGCACTAGCAAAAGCTGTTATTGCCACGGGCGCTAATTTGGTTGTTACCCCCAACTACAACGCCGAAGTAATCAAATTATCTGCTGCCGCTGGCTGCGTAACTTTCCCAGGCGTCATCACACCGACAGAAGCCTTTGATGCCCTCGAAGCAGGCGCAACAGGGCTGAAACTATTTCCTGTATCGGTTCTTGGCTTAGATGGATTCAAAGCATTAAAATCTGTTCTTCCTCCAGAAGTCGATTGCTTTCCTGTAGGCGGAATAAACCCAACGGTTGAGAGCATGAAACCTTATACAGATCTAGGCGCAACAGGATTTGGCTTAGGCGCTTCTCTCTATAAACCAGGATTGACCGACGATGAAATCCGAGCAAATGCAAAAGCATTCGCTGCCACATACACAAGCTTAAAAAAGTAAATAACGCAGCAAAAGCAAGTCTATTAAGCTCAAAATAATGCTTAAGACATATAAAATCACAGCTAATGGTAAATAAAATCGAGTAATGATCATGAAAAATTTTGCACAATTCTCAACAATAAAAACAGGTGAAGCAAAGTTAACACAAGGCTTTTGGGCAAGCCGTGTTGAAAACTATATGGATATTATCCATAACCTTGAATCCGCATTACTAAATGAAGAAAATGCAGCTCGCTTGCTCAACTTCGGTATTGCCGCAGGTGAAATTGAAGGCGAGTTCTACATGAACTTCTGGTCAGACGGTGACTGTTACAAGTTTCTCGAAGGCTGTCTAAATCAATACGCCACAACAAAAGATGCTGAAATTTTAGAGCTGGTTAACAAATACATCCCATGGATTGAAGCGTCACAAGAGGAAGATGGATATTTAGGAACTCAAACTCTTTTAACAGACCGTGAGCGCTGGGTTGATATAGAAACTCATGAGCTATACAACATGGGACATTTGCACACATTAGGTTGCGTACACTTTGAAGCCACTGGCGATGATCGCCTGCTTAAAGTTGCACTTCGCAATGCAGATTACCTGTGGAACCTGTTCTCTGATGAGCCCTATGAACTTGCCAACTTTGGATTCAATCCTAGCCAAATCATGGGATTAATCGATTTATACCGAATCAGTAAAGAAGAAAAATATTTAGAATTAGCCAATCTTTTTGTCTCTATGCGCGGTCGCAAGTTAGAAGCAAACAGTGACACTCATTCAGGTAAAGATTGCTCACAAAACCGAGTCCCACTTCGAGAAGAAACTCAAGCGGTTGGACACGCGGTAACAGGCGCGTATTTGTACGCTGGTGCAACAGACGTATACTCTCACACAGGTGAAGAGGCTCTATTAAATGCATCCACTCGAATTTGGAAAGATTTAATAAAACGCCGCATCTACATTACTGGCGCTATTGGCCCACAATATGTTGGCATATCTGATCGAGGCGATCGGGTTTTTGAATCGTTTGCGTCAGAATACAATTTACCGCATCGTGTCGCTTATAATGAAACATGTGCCAATATTGCCGGCGCGATGTGGGCTAAACGCATGCTGCAAGTAACCAATGAAGCTGAATATGGCGACTGGTTTGAAACAATCATGTTTAACTCTGGCATTTCAGGCTCAAGCCTAGATATGAAGAGTTACTTCTATTCAAATCCAGCAGCACACAGAAAATGCAATCACATTGAACCAACATTTGAGCAATTCTCCCATGTGCCAAATAAACGCTTCTTTACTTTTGATTGCTGGTGTTGCCCACCGCAATTACTAAGAACGTATACTGGGATGCCTAAGTTCATCTATTCGAAAAATGACAAGGGTATCGCGATCAACTTATTTGCGGGTTGTGATATTAAAACAACACTGGCTAACGGCAGTGCTGCAGAAGTCAGTATGGTAACGAATTACCCTTGGAGCGACTCAGTCGTTATTAACATTGACGACGCTCCTCAAGAGGGAATGGAACTTACTTTCCGCATACCTGCTTGGTGCAGTGAAGCCACATTAAATGGGCAAGCTATCGCCGCTGGAATGCACACCAAACTGGTTACTAAAGGTGAAACGCTGTCCATTATTCTGCCTATGAAAGTAGAGCTTTATGGTGCTAACCCACTATTAGAACAAAGTAATGGCATGGTTGCGGTAAAACGCGGTCCTATTGTGTATTGTCTAGAAGGTACAGATATCAGCGATGAATACACCATTGATGATCTTACAATGCCTATCAATGCAAAATTCACCGAAACAACCATCGATGATCTTCCTTACCAGATGGTCGGTCTTGAAACCACGATGAAGGTTCGACCTTCAGAAGACACACTTTATTATAAAGTTAAAGATGATCTGGATAATGAAGTAAAAGTAAGAATGATACCGTATTTTTCATGGGCAAACCGTGAAGAACAAGATATGAGTATTTGGTTCCCTCGTACATAAAGAAGCAATGACTGAGGAGGCGACTCTCGCCTCCTCAGTCATTTTTACTGAATAGAATTTCTGATTTTGAGCTATACGGCTTTAGCCAATAATTCGCTATTAGTCAGTATTAAACACGACTAAAAAATCGAAAAATCATTTCCCTACTATATTAATATTAAAGTCCCAATGAGTCGGCTTAAGATTGGTTGCGATTGCACAGGTTTTATTTTCCACCGCGCCCTCTACTGAATCATAAATCCCAGAACAAGGCTCAAGAGCAAAGTTATGATGTTCACCACAAGCACCTTGATTCTTCCAAATACCCAAGTAAGGACTAACCTTTTCATCTACAGATAACAAAACCTTATAAGCTCTGTTTTCAAATCCAAATACATCTTCTGTATTTAGCATTTCTTCGAAATAAAACTTTTCACATGACGCTTCGTTGCAACGCTCAAAGATACTTAAATCAAGATGACCATTCGACGCTTTTTCTGTTTCTGGATAGCTATGAACCTCTCCATAACGACCTAAAAAACCACCTTCAGGACACACATTGATAACACGATCCATTCTATTCGGAATGATTAAGCGCGTATCTTCATCGTAGTTAAAAAGCGCGTGTGGCGTCCATAGAAAAGGTAGTGAAGGCGTTTGCTCACTAAGCGTTAAAACATAATGACAATTTACCCCATTGGCTTGTAAATTTATCGTTTTCACCAAAGTGTAGCCAAGCTCATTGCTGCTCACTGTGAACTCTAGTGTCGATTCATCTATCTGGCTGTATTCCCATGGCATTGCCCACACTTCACCATGATCAGGAACAGCAAGAGTTCGCACACTTTTACCGTCTTTGATCGTTAATGTACAAGGATCAATGCTTGGGAAACATTCATCAAATCCACTAGAATCATAGTTAGAGAATAAATCACCGTAATTAGGTGTGATTAATTTTTCCAGAGGGGATTGATATAATAATTCATGTTGCTGATTATTACTTTTGAGGAGTAATGACGCCAATTTAGCACCATAACTTGGCAGCCATTCCAGACGTAAATTATCATTTTCCAATACAATTGAATCAATACCTTTGAATGTTCCAGTATAAAATATCGTTTTCATTTTCTATCCACCAAAGAAAAAGGAAGCAAATGCTTCCTTTTTTAAAATCTGCTCTGAGCTGCTTTTATAGCGCTTGTGAAATGCGCGTCAATGCAAAATAATCGTCTAGTGCATATCGCGAACAATCACAGCCAATACCTGATTGCTTAATTCCTACATGCGGCAAATTAATAGCATACTTAATACCATTAATCTGAACCTCACCAAACTCTAAAAACTCAGCAAAGAAATTCGCTTTAGTTTGATTCTCAGTAAATACATAAGACGCTAGGCCAGTGTCAGTATCGTTTGCTAACCCCAGGACTTCTTCATCATCGTTAAAATCAATAATAGAGATTACAGGACCAAATATCTCTTCTTGGTAGATCAACATGTCAGGAGTCACACCCGTTAATACGGTTGGTGGATAGAATGAGCCCACTTCTGAAGCATCAAATTCACCACCTGTCAGTATTTTAGCACCCTGCTCTACTGATGCCGTTACAAGCTGATGAATACGCTGACGAGATCCTTTATCAATGACCGGCCCCATCGTAATCGATTCATCACTCCCAAAACCCAATTTCATTGTTTTCGTTAGTGCCAAAACTTTATCGATAAAAGCGTCTTTAACTTTACTATGAACAAATACACGGTTCGGCGCCACGCAGATTTGACCACTATTACCATACTTTAATGCGACCAGAATCTCAGCGGCCTTGTCCAGATCCGCATCATCCAACACGATATAAGGAGTATTACCTCCTAGTTCCATTGAATAGCGCTTAATCGTTGTCGCACCAGCCTGCATTATTTTTACACCGGTATTGATCGAACCAATCAAAGTTAACATTGAAGGAATTGAAGAGCCCGACAAGTAATTGCCAACTTCTGCATCATCGCCTGCAATGATGTTAACAACACCTTTAGGAAGGCCAATTTTGTGGCAAATTGCACCAACAAGATAAGCCGATAAAGGCGCCTTTAGTGAAGGCTTAAGAATAATTGGACAACCGGATGCTAGCGCAGGTCCCAATTTATAACCTAGATTAAGTAATGGAAAGTTCCATGATAAATAAGCAACAACAACCCCTACAGGCTTGTGTGTCAAAGTATGACGATGAGTCTTTTCTACATCGTTTAACGTTGGCACAGTATAGCGCTTTATCTCTTCAGCGTAGAACTCAAGACTATCAATAAGTAATTGATAATCTTCTTGTGTTGCTTGCCAAGGTTTTCCGGTTTCAAGCTGAATGGCCTTGCGTAACTCCTCTTCATGAAGCGCAAGTTCGTCACGCAGCATGAGCATCCATTTTGTACGCGTTTCAACCGATGACATACCCCATGATTTTTTAGCACTTTGAGCCGACTCCAGTGCAAGCTGAGCAATGTCTTTATTTGCGACTGAAATCGTGTCAACTAAGGCTTCAGTTGCAGGATTATTAACCTTAAATTTTTCTGATGACGTTACTAATTCGCCATCAATGTACATTTGTGTTGCATTCATTTTAGATCCTTTTACTACCTGGATAATACATATTTAATAAAAAGCATATTTACATGCAAAACATGAACTTTTAAAAATCATCCCCATTACCTATTAAAAATAAAGGGGGCACCTAACCCTCAGAAAACACAATTTCCGTAGTGACTTCTAGCGTATTTCTTTGACAAAAGAGCCAACTCTCGGAAGAAGCTGGCTCTTTTTAAGTCTCTAAGCAATATTCGCTTACTTACATGATCAGCTTGTTAAATGGCGCTCGATTTCTTCAATCGATTTATTCTTAGTTTCTGGCAATATAAATATAACCAATATCACCCCTAAGAAACTGCATACCCCATAAATCAAAAAGGTATCGGCTGCACCAAATGTACTTAACTGCCAAGGAAAGAATTTCTGTACAAAGAATGCCGTCAAACTCGCAATCAAACCGAACGTAGGAATGGCAACAGAACGAATAACATTCGGCGTAATCTCAGATAAGACAACCCACATCATAGGCCCTATTGAGAAGAAGAATGCCGCTTTAAAGATAAAAATAGCCGCGACAATCAACGTAGAATTCAACGTAATGAATGCATTAATAATGGCACCCTCATGTAACGTGACATCTTTTTCATCATACTTACTATGAATAAATTCTTTAAAAGATTTATCAGTAGTGAAATGCTTGCCGATATCATTTTTTAGAGGCGTTACATCAATGACGTTTTCTATTTTTGTCATTCCAGCTTCTGTAATATCGTACTTCGCGTGATCGAACCCGTACCATATGCTTAGATGACTCAAACAAATAGCCAAAAGCCCAACCACTAGAATCAATTTTCGGCCATGCTTATCAACTAAAGACATCGCGATTAATGAAAATACGATACTAATAAAGCCAAGTAACGTTGTTTGAAAAAATGCACTGTCTTGTCCCAGACCTACCTGTTCAAAGATCATTGGAGAGTAATAAGAGATTGCTCCCATACCACTGAAAGACTGAACCACACCTAAACCGATACCAATAATAAGTATTTTTCTCATGCGTGTTGAAAACATGATTTTCAACTGAGCAGCAACAGAGATATTACTTTCAACGCTCACTAAGTTTTCTTTAATCTCTGCAACAATGAGATCCACATTTTCTGGTGGATTCACTTGAGAAATAACTTGAAGGGCCTCTTGATCACGACCTTTTTTCATTAACCAACGAGGAGACTCTGGAATGAAATACAACAATAAAATCCATATTGTTACTACCGGTATTTCAGTAGCAAACATGGTTCTCCAGATATTTTCTGTACTGAAAAATATTGAATTTTCGTTTAATAACAATATACAAACATAGTTAAATAAATAGGCTAAGAAAAAACCAACACCCATCATAACTTGATTGGAAGCAACATAACGGCCACGCTTATCACTAGGCGCTAGTTCACCAATGTACATCGCGGCGATACTTAGGCAGCAGAAAGCCATTCCGCCTAACATACGAGCAAGCACCAGCATCATATAGCTGGTTGCAAAGGTCGAAAGAACGGCAGATATCATATAAAAGATACCGATGATCACCATCATTTTCTTTCTGCCCAGTCGATCCACCAGACTGCCACTAAAGAGCAATGCGATAATCGCACCAAATGCCGGAGCACTCACCACGGTGCCAACTTGCAAGCTGCTCAAACCAAATTCTGCTTTAATAAATTTTATAGTACCTGACACCAAACCAGCATCAATACCGAATACAAGCCCACTCATCACTATGATGAGCATGAATTTGAACAATTTATTATTGTAATTAATCATATTAAAAGTCTTATTTTAATTTATGATATTTTCAACCTTTCAGGTTGAATCTATATTAACGAACGACTACTGATTCAATATTTTCCGAACATAATACAACCAAAATGGTGAGGTAAATCTCAATTAAGCCATTTACCTGAATGCGACTAGCTGAGTCATCCTAGCTAGCTTCATACACCCTATTTAATCGAATTATTGTTTTACAGCCACTCACCTTCGATTTTCGAGTCAACCAACCAAATAGTGAAGCTTACTGCTTCAATAAGGCCATCAACACTAATCAAAGTTAAACATATGATGTTTATATAATCAACATGTTTACCCTGGATTATCGCCGTTCTTTCCTTTACTACGTCACCAAGCAGTCAAAAGCCTAAGTAGACGAAGCCGGTAGCACCCTACCCCGCCAACAGATGCTCTGCTTTAGCATAAAAAATTAAGAAAGGATTGACGTTCAGATGATGCTGTAGCTCTTCACGCCTCCTTTCTTCATATTACAGAAAAACGTTAATAGCTTAAAAAAGCCCTTACCTGGGCTCTATAGATAGATACGATAGACGGGGATTAACGCAAGCCAATTACGACGTCATTTGATTAATTACATAAGACTAAGACTACTTACTTATTCTATTATTCATTGAATCTAACTAGTAAATAGAAAACGAAATACAAGTATCTCGTTTTCTATTTATAAGCTTCAGGCTGGAGATTGAAATGAAATATAATTAAGTTAATTACAATACGTATTTTGCACTCAAAGAAACTTCATTTTTGCCATAACCCATCGTATAGTCATCAAAAGCATGATTTTGATCTACATCACCATGATTACCACTATATTCAAGCCAAGCCATAGAATTAGATGTGATCGCGTATTTAACACCAACTTTAAAACATCTGATTGGCGTGTATGCTTTAGGAATTTCATTGCCATTACGATGTTGGATGGCATAGCCTGTATACAGCTGATATTGATCAAGATTATAAGAGCCGACTAAATCATAAGAATTGATATGCAGTTTATTTTTCGTTGCTTGCCCTGTATCTGTTGTAGACCCTAGATATGCAAACGCTAAATAAAGCTTACGATGACTATAATTAGCACCTAAACCATAAGTATCTACTTTGCCATCCGACATGCCCAGTGTTGTTGCCGTTGTAGGAATTACGGCACCTGTTTGTTTATTAACCGTACTACCAAAATTCTGACGAGCGTAAGCGGCACGAAGATTCAAACCTATTCTTGTATGGTATACTAGAGCACCAGTATAGGCATTATCTAGCACGGTGCCTTTTTGAATGCCACCAATGTTAACACCGTCCTTATTTCGGAATTGAACGCTTGTTTCAAGATCAAAGCGACCAACTTTTGTCGCGTAATCTATTTGACTAGATTGATTACTATGGCCCAAGATATTAAGTTGTGCTTCTTTTGGCCATTGATCAAAGAGATCTGTGGGTCTAACAATAGCGGTATAAATAGGATTATATAATTGGCCAACTGTAACGACTCCATTGTCGCCAAAATCAGCTCCTAAGTATATTCGTAGAGGATAAAACCTAGAGCCATCGCTAGTTTGAGACGCCACATTCCAATTGGAATCAGAAAACACGCTGACTTTATCATTAACGCGAGTTTCACCGAATATTCCAAAATGACTGTACATACTCAAATTTCCGGTTGAGTTAATACCATCAACTTTTTTATACGTCGACTGACCTCCGTGATATAAAACAGATTGTAGATAACCATGGATATCTAAACTAGTACCATCTGCTTTATATATTTCAGATGCATTTGCTGTAGACAGCATAACGCTCATCGCGGGGACCGCAAGTGCTAAAAATATCTTTTTCATTGAAACTATCCTACCGATTGAATTTATTTTTATAGGTTAGATTGAGCTAAATGGATCAGGCTGATCCATTTAACCCTAACTTCAGATGTAATTATATTAATGGGTATTACTTTTTCTTTTTGAGGGTGTCCTTCATACCTTCTTTATTAAACATTTCTTGAGCTCTAAGCATATTAGTTCCTTGAATAAACGAATATGCACCTAAATTATTTTCTGATGTTTTTGTCTCAGTATCGGCAACGATCCCTAAAGACGATTTCCAATTAGACAATCTAGTAAGGTATTTATTTCTTACTGCTTCGTAATTGGGATCATTGAAAAGGTTATTCATTTCATTAGGATCATTTTTTAAATCGTACAACTCACCATAGACTTCTTCTGAGCAAAAGAAATCACTCATTTTCAGACCATGATCCATGAATAAATAATCTTCTAATTTATTACCTTCAGGATAGCTAGACAGCTTCCATTCTTTATCTCTAGTAGCAAAAGCAGGTTCATTTTGCAATGATCCACAAAAATACTGTGCGTATATTGCTTCTTTATGATTCTCTTCCGTCCCTTCAATATAAGGCAAAAGACTTTTACCCTGAACATTAGTAGGGATAGCAATATTTAAACAATCTAATATCGTTGGCATAACATCAACAGATTCGACAAAGCTACTTAACTTTTTACCCGCGTGTTTTTGTTGTGGGAATTTAATAAGAAGCGGTGTTTTAAGGACCTCTTCATACATGTGACCCCATTTTTCAACAAAACCATGCTCTCCCATCATGGTGCCATGATCAGAGGTAAAGATAATCAGGCTATCATCGTATAACCCCTTTTCCTTAAGATGCGCAATGACACGCCCTATTCTATCGTCAACATGTGTGACTAAACCGTAATATGAGGATTTTGACTTTCTATAATCTGATTCAGTAAGTTTGTCAAAACCTCTGGATTTATAGAAATATCGCTGCAAAACAGGCTTATCATCTAATGAATGCATGAAGCTATCTGGTATATCCATAGCTTCTGGATCATACATTGACGCATAAGGCTCAGATGGGAAATAGGGAGTATGAGGGTCCATAATGGAAAGTCGAGCAAAAACAGGACCACCGTCAGGATCAATACTATCAACATCGGCCAGATAATTATTAACCACAACAGTATCTAAAGTGTCATCTTTATTTGAAGGTCTTTTACCATGAATGATCAATGATATATCACCATCATTTTTCTTATATTCTGTTGCCGCTCTAACACCCTTGTCTGAAACGCCAAAACAACTAACATATTTTTCTGGAATAGATAAATCACCTAAACCATTATCTGAGTGATCAATGCCAAATTTATTTGGCTCAACATTAGTGTGCCATTTCCCATGGTTAAATGTTCTATATGAATGATCTTTAAGAATACTGTAAAAAGACACTTCATCTTCAAACGGCTTTAATAAGTTGTCTAACGCACCATGACTAGGTGCGTATCTCCCCGTCGCGAGACTGACTCGCGAAGGGATACACATCGGTGTATTACAGTATGAATTAGTAAATGTCACTGAGTCTTCAGACAAGCTATCCATATGGGGAGTTTTTACCACAGGATTACCAGCATAGCCTAATGCATCCGCTCTCAATTCATCACAGATAATCATAAAAATATTCATATAATTCTCTCAATTATTAGTATTAATTATTACTTAACTAAAAGTTCTTCAATTTTTTCAATTGATTTGCCTTTGGTTTCTGGCAATAAGAAAATCAAACACAATAATCCGACGAGACTACAAGCACCAAATATAAAGAAGGTCATTGATGATCCAAGGTTAGCCAACTCCCAAGGGAATAATTTTTGGACAAAGAAACCAACCGTACTGTGAAGTAAAGAGAAAGTGGTGATTGTAAGGGTCCGCGTCTCATTAGGCATGATCTCAGAATAGACCACCCACATTAGAGGCCCTATCGATAGGAAGAAAGCACCTTTAACAGCGAATATCGAAATAAGAACAGCCCAAATATTTACATTCGCAAACGCCCTCATAAATACATTTTCGTGTAAGTCGATATCTCGTTTGGAGTATTTGGAAATCAACATGTTTTTAAATTTAACATCTGATTTATACACATGTCCGACTTCTTCCAATAAAGGTGCCGTATCAACGACGTGAGAAATCGAAGCTAAACTTTTAGCAGTCACTTCATATGTTGCATTTTTAAATGAATATGAAATAACAGCATGCGACAAGACAACAATGGTTAAACCAAAGATCAAAATAGGTCTGCGTCCAACTTTCTCAACTAACATGGCTGAAACGACCGCACAGAACACACAAAACAAACCAACTATTGCTGTTTGTAAAAATGCATTATTTTGACTTAAGCCTGTCTGTTCGAAAATGGTAGGTGTGTAATAAGAAATAGCCCCCATACCAACCAAAGGTTGAGCGATGGCGAGAATAGTACCAATGATTAATACTGTTCTCATTCTTGGAGTGAATAGCAGTTTAAACTGTTGTCCATAAGGAAGGTTACAGTCATTTTTTCTCACATTCTCCCTAATTTCATCTGCCACTATTAACATTTCTTCTTTTTCGTTAACTAATGAAAGAACGTCACAACACTCTTTATCGTAACCTTTAATCATTAACCAGCGAGGTGATTCTGGAAGTTTTGTTAACAAGAAAATCCAAACTGCAACAACTGGAATTTGTACGGAGAACATATAACGCCAAATATTATTTTCATTAATAGATGGGTAATGAGATAACGCATATGACACTAAGAAGTAGTTAAACGCAGCCACAATGAAAAAGCCTAAACCCATTGCTACTTGGTTTATTGTCACTGATCGTCCACGTATATTTGCAGGCGTAATTTCTCCTAAATACATGGTCGTAATCGTGATCGAACAAAAACCTAAACCACCGATCAATCTTGCGATTATAAGAATTTCATAGTTAGGAGCAAAAGTAGTACCTATTGCAGAAATCAAATATAGGAAACCAACAATTATCATGGCTTTCTTTCGACCAATTGCATGAGCCACTTTCCCACTGAAAAGCAATGCAATAATCGCACCTAGTGCTGGCGCACTAACTACAGTACCTATTTGAAGACTATCTAATTCAAACTGCGCCTTTATAAACTTCACTGTCCCCGATATTACGCCGGCATCGATACCGAAAACCAAGCCCCCGAGAACTAAAATTAATACATACTTTAATGCATTTGATTCTTTTGTAGTCATATCATCCATCTTATTTTTATAATTTATTATATTTCAAACCGATTAAGGGTTGTGCTCGATTCGATTAAATATTTTATTAACTTTACTTTTAATTAATAACAGCCATCATTAACAATAAAACAACAACTGTTATTAACTTAAAATTATTCACATATCACCAAAGGCCATAATGATTAAATATTCCTATATGGGTATCAATATGTTTTTTAAACAAAAGATCTTTTAATTTTTTACATATTTCCTTATGATTTTCATCTCCAATATCTGCTAGATTGATAAGCTCTTTAGGATCAGAATCATGATCATAAAGCTCTTCCTCATGCGTATCTAAGTAATAAGAATATCGATATTTTTCATCGTATATTGCAATGTTTCGATTGGCTTCTCGAGCGGTATAACAAGTCACCATAGGCGTATTGTTTTCTGCGTTTTCGCCGAAAATGTTGATACCTTGAACATGAGTTTCTACTTCTTCACCAATAAAATTGAAAATAGTAGGCAAAACATCTGCATTACTCATAGGAGTTTGACATGTTTTGGGTAAGGCTTTCATATTAGCGGAAGGCTTAACTATAAAAGGTAAATGCAAGAGATTATTAAAAGCCATATCGTATTTACATATCATATCCAAATCACCCATAAAATCACCGTGGTCTGATGTAAATATAATAAGAGTATCGTCGTAAATATTAAGCTCTTTTAATTTATCAACAATTTGCCCAATGGAGTTGTCAATTAATTTTATAGAGGCTGCTGTATGTCGATAAGCATTTGCAAGATCTACAGGATCTGCATTGAAATTTTCAATGGCCTGCATTACTGCTTTCGGCTTTTTACCTTGAATATCAGACTTTTTGGTAAAATCAGGCAGAGGAATATCTGAGAACTCGTCTGCAATTTCTTTTGGCGGTGTAAATGGGTGATGCGGATCAGGATAGCCGACAAATATAAAGTTAGGCTCATCACTGTCTTTGGCTTGCTTTCCTTCTAGGAATTCACAAACCTCATCTGCCAACCACATTGTGTTATGCAGCTTGGCAGGTAATTCAGACACATAAATATCATCGGCTATAGAACCTTCCTTAGTATTGATATCTTCGCCTGGAGTGACTTTCTTAACCCACTCAGGGTGGTTCTCATTTAACCAACGCCCATAATGACCACGATTATAGCCACAAGGCTGCTCACCATGACCTAGAATTATTTTTTTCGTTTTGAAACCATAATACGGTTTTTTATCATCTAGAATATTTTCTTGTTCCCAAGCACTATAAGATTCATAAAAATCATAAGATGGGTCAGCAAGGTGTGGCTCTAAGTGAATTTTACCAAACAGCGCTGTGTCATAACCTTTACCGCTTAACATATCGGCAATAGTTGGAATTCTATCTTTTACATTGACACCAAATAATCTCTGGCTAATTTGATTGTTTTTATCTTCACAACCATTATCTCTACGCCACAAAGGAATGCCATTTGATGATACGCCATGCCCTGGAACATAAAGCCCTGTCATCAAACTCGCTCGAGATGGCATACAAGCAGGGTTCGTAGATATATGACGAGTAAAGTTACACCCTTCTGCCGCTAGAGCATCAATATTTGTCGTTCTAGCATACTGACTGCCATTACAACCCAAACTATCAAATCTTTGTTGGTCTGTATGGAAAATGATAATGTTTTGCTTCATAAATACATCCTAATTACTTGATATTAGTACTGAAAAGTAAAAACATACTTTATCCAGTAGAGCTAATGCCAGCATCTCGTTCGCTACATTTCAGCTGACTGCCAACTACTATTGAACAAGCCAAACTCTTATTCGAAGAAACAAACTTTTACTCGAAAAAGACAAAACGTAACAATTCATATCAAAATTTAAACATATGATGTTTATATTATCAATATGTTTAACTCAAAAACACACCAATCACTTGATATGCTTTATCCAAATAATCAATTGATTTTATATTCGTCAATAATTGATCTATTTACGTCAATGCCAATACCTGGTTTGGTAGGAATCTGGACCTTACCATTCACCATACTAATGCCATCAAAGATCAAATCCTTACGAAATGGGTGGGAAGACTGATCAAACTCCAACATTGGATGCGTTGGATTCAAGGAGAGAGGCGAAGAAGGGATAGAGGCGATAAACTGTAAAGATGCGGCAATACCGATTCCTGACCCCCACACATGCGGAATCATCATCGTTTGATTCGATTGGGCCATAGCTGCAATTTTCTTACACTCTGTAATACCGCCAGATGAACACAAATCAGGCTGAATAATATCTAAAGCACGAGCCTCCAGCCAAGGTTGAAAACCCATTTTTCCAAATACCTGCTCACCTGCGGCAATATACGCTCCCGAAAGATTTTTAATTTGCTGGTAACCCTTAATATCTTCAGGTGGCAATAGCTCTTCAAGAAAATAAAGATTCAAATCTTCCGTAGCCTTGATAAGACGACGAGCCTGAGCCGCATTATAGGCACCATTTGCGTCAGCCATAATTTTTACTTTATCGCCAACTGCATTTCTAATTGCTTTAATAATCGCAACGTCTTCTTCGATGCCAAAACCAATCTTAAGCTTGAACGCTTCAAAACCCGCATTGACATAGCGATGCGCTTCTTTAACAGAATCTTCAGGATAGATACCGCTTTCTGTGCGGTAAAAACCAGTAGCGTAAGGCGTTACTTCAGTACGAAAAGCACCACCAATTAAAGAGTGAATAGGCTTATTAAGCGCCCTCCCCATCACATCCCAAAGAGCAATATCAACACCACTAATAGCATTAACCGCTGAGCCGCCCTGACCATAAGGGCGCGTCGTGTTATACATTTCTTCCCATAGCACCTCTACATCGAATGGACTACGACCAAGCAGAATAGGTTTAAATACCTGCTCAATAAAAGCCGCAGCGATGTGTGGTGGCTGTAAACCGTGACAAAGAGACTCACCCCAACCTGTGACACCTTCATCGGTGATAATTTCAACAATAAGCGAACTTCGCTGTTTTACCCAGCCTTGAGAAAAATAAAAAGGTTCATCTAAGGGAACCGAAATGGCATGGGGGATCACATCAATAATTTTCATAAAATCTAACCTTGACCAAGGAACTGGCTAAAAAAAACTCAAGACTTTGTATCGAGATACAATACAAAAGTAGCGGTATATTTACACAAATTTAACATCATATGTTTATAACATATGATGTTTGAGCGTGGCAATTCATATGTCTAAAATACAGCTGAATTAAACGGTTTGAGAGTTATTTGTAAGCAGAGACTTAGCGGAAAGGTGGCAACAACCTAATTTTATATAAACGAGAATCCATACTAAAAAGGCTATGCACAAGAAAAGAAAATGTGGCTGAGAAAAATTCTAATAAGCTCAACCCTAGAAAAATTCACCTAGAAAGAAACCATAATCATGCAAGCAGGCATCTCATGAGAAATGCAGCTGCCAAGCATGACCTTAAGCATAAAAACTTACAAGCTATTCGCAGTGAAACGAAAGGCGCCTTAAGTGACTTTTTCTGATAATCGATGCCTTGCATCACTTAATAATTCTTGGGTAAGGCTTTCAGCCAAATCCCCATCGCGTGAAGCAATGGCATTATAGACAGCTCGATGAAACGGGATAGAGTCTGCATTATTTCTAGGATCTCTATTGGTAATACGAATACTAACCAATAAAGCAGAATAAATAACACCTTCCATCGCCTTTAAAAACTCATTGCGAGCAGCAAGCAAGACAGTGCGATGAAACAAAGCATCAGCAACAATATAGTCTTCTACCGACCCATTTTCATTCTCCATACGAAAACAAGCTTTATCGATTTCAACGATATCTTCTTCTGTCGCACGTTCAGCCGCCCAACGAGCCGCCTTAGGCTCAAATGCCAAGCGAATATCCATCAATTGACGAAGAAAATCTTTATTTGGTGGCGCAGACAGATGCCATGCCAATACATCATCATCCCAGATTACCCAATGATTTCGTGATCGCACTTTCGTGCCTATACCACGACGAACATCCAACAACCCTTTGCTGACCAAGATTTTAACCGCGTCTCGAATGACAACCTTACTCACCTGGTAACGTTTTGTTAGCGCTGTCTCATCATCAATCAAACTACCAGATTCATAAGTACCAGCAACAATACGGCGACCTAACTCTCGAGCCACCTGAGTAGATAAACTCGGGGCCATGCCTGCTGCTTGTTTTAAATCGTAATATATTAATTCGCTCATAATTCACATTCAAACATATGATGTTTACACCGTCAATAAATAACTTATTTTACCATTAAACGCCATGGATTTTTTATGAAAACACAGCTCTAGAGTCAGTATTTAGTCAAAAAATATTAATTTTAAAGGAGATAAAAAGAATTCTTTTAACTCTCATAATAGACTAATTAGGTCATCAGTGCTTACGTGGACCTTTACTCACCAAAACAACAATCATATCATTAGGTAATAAGCTTATTACCAATCTAATCGCAACACTAATACCCTTTCTAACGAAGCAATTTTAATAAACCAACCTACTAATGAGTTTTTTGATGAAAAAAATGACATTCGAACGCATCATCCCCGCATGGAAGTGGCTCAAAACATATTCTTTGGGTGATTTACAAAACGACACAGCAGCCAGCTTAATTTTCACCATCATGGTAATACCACAAAGTCTTGCTTATGCAATGTTAGCCGGCTTACCTGCTATTACTGGCCTATACGCGAGCATCTTGCCTTCAATTTTATATTCTCTTTTTGGTACTAGCCGAACACTGGCTGTTGGACCCGTCGCTCTCACGTCCGTTATGACTGCCTCTGCGATAATGCCTTTTGCAGTCTCGGGCTCTGAGCATTACGCAACAATCGCCATCTTACTGGCACTCATGTCTGGTATGCTTTTATTAGTGTTGAGCTTGTTTCGATTAGGCTTTCTTACCAACCTAATGAGCCACCCCGTTATTTCTGGCTTCATTAGTGCCACCGCTTTAATTGTAATAATAGGACAATTCAAATATTTGTTAGGCATTGAATCAGAAGGAGATACCCTTATCCCTCTAGTCACTAGTCTATATAGTCATTTAAATGAAACAAACTCACCAACACTCATACTTAGCATTATCTCTATTGGATCTTTGCTTCTCATGCGCAGCCATTTTTCATCATTTTTAACCAAAATTGGTTGCTCAAAACATACGGTTAAACTAATAGGCAAATCAGGCCCTGTCTTTGTTGTCGCCTTTGCGACCATCGCTGTCGCTATTTTTTCATTAGATAAAATGGGGGTGAGTATTATAGGCGCAGTGCCTACGACACTCCCTAAAATTCAACTGGGCAACGTCACCCTAGCAATGGTAAAAGAATTAATACCGAGTACTATTTTAATCAGCATTGTTGGTTTTGTTGGCTCAGTCTCTGTCGCACAAACCTATGCCGCTAAACATCGACAAGACATTGATCCTAACCAAGAACTAACAGGCCTAGGACTTGCTAATATAGGCTCTGCCTTAAGTGGCGCATTCCCTGTTACTGGAGGATTTTCGCGGACAGTTCTTAATGCTGAATCTGGCGCGACAAGTCCGATGACGGGCATTATTACCGCGGCGCTTATCTTTCTGACGCTGTTATTTTTAACACCATTATTCTTCTATTTGCCTAAAGCCATTTTAGCGTCGATTATTTCTATTTCTATGATGAAATTAATCAGCGTCCAGGATTTACGTCATCTTTGGCGTTTTTCTAAAAAAGAAGCGATTCTATTATTGATTACTTTTTTTGCTGTGTTAACAGAAGGTATGGAAACTGGCTTAATCGTAGGTGTTTGTTTGTCTTTACTGTTTTTCCTTTGGCATACCAGTCACCCACACATTGCCATTGTTGGTCGTGTTCCGGGGACCGAACACTTTCGTAACGTACAACGCTTTACCGTCGAAACCCATCAAAGCCTGTTGACGATTCGAATCGATGAGAATTTATTTTTTGCCAATGCCCGCATTCTTGAAGAGCGTTTACAGCAAGTGGTGTCTGAAAACAAAGAGGTGAAACACTTAATCTTGATGTGCACCGCGGTCAATATGATTGACGCCAGTGCATTACAAAGCCTAGAGAAGATCTTTACCCGTTTGGCGGATGCCGGCGTGCAGTTGCACTTATCTGAGGTAAAAGGGCCGGTAATGGACAAGCTAAAAGACACTCAGCTACTTAAAGAGTTAAACGGAGAAGTCTTTTTGACTCAGCATCAGGCGATTAAGGCCTTAGAGGGTTGCCAAGTATAGAAAAGGCCTAACAAAAATACCGCTGAGTCATTACCGCCACAAGACTAACTTTGCGTTAGCTTGCAGCAAATAATAATCAGCGGTGTTCATTAAATCAGCGCGTTATACGTCTATTTAATGAATAATCGGCTTATAGATTACCAAGCTTACCATTGGTGTTTTTCCATTCGCTTTTCGAAAAAATTCGTTTCTATATCCCCCACACTCAATCCTTTAGCAACAAGCAGGGGCTAAAGAAAATCACCATAACGCTGACGATTAACCTCTTTGATACGTTGCTCCATAAAATCCAAAAATACTTTCACACGCACAGGGGTAAGGCGCCCTGGGGGTCTAACGGCCCAAATTTTTCTTTGTGGCCACACAGTATAATCCGGCAAAACCTGCACTACCCGACCTTCTCTCAAGGCGGGACCCACATGCCACAACGCCGCCAAGCCAATACCAACGCCGGCTTCGACCAATTCGCCAATGGCATCACCCCAATTAATGCTCACTGGGCCGGATACCGCTACATCATGCAAATCACCTTGGCTGTCTTTAAATTGCCACACATTCGATCGCTCAAAAGGAATGCACGCATGCTGCGCTAAGCTCTCGACACTCTCCGGCTGCCCAGCTCGCGCAATGTACTCAGGTGAAGCGACCAATACCATCGGACTATCATCTATGCTTCGTGCCAACAGACTAGAGGACTCTAGCTGACCGATCCGAAACGCCACATCAAAACCTTGCTCGACAATATCAACGCGCTTATCGCTGAAATCAATGTCTAACTGCAACTTGGGATAAAGGCGTAACAACTCAGGCACAAAAGGCACCACATACAAGCGACCAAACGATGCCGCGACAGCAATTCTTAATGTGCCTTGGACTTTTTCAGCGTCCCCTTTAAAGACATTACGGGTTTCTTCGATGTCATCTAAAATACGTTTTGCGTGCTCAATAAACACCTGACCATCGTGGGTTAAACTCACCGCCCGTGTCGTTCGATGAAACAGCTTAACGCCCAATTCTACCTCCAACGCCTGAATCCGCTGACTGGCATTGGTTGGCGATAAATCAAACTCGACGCCCGCTCGGCCAATGGCGCCTAAGGTGGCGACACGCATAAACAACGCCACACTTTTTAAATCTAAATTCATCACGCCCCCAAGATTTTCAACGTTTTATGTAAATCTATACTATCCCAAAATACGGGATAATTATTGTTGTTTTAGCCCGATGATCTATTAAAAAATTAATAATACGATAGATACCATTGAAACAGCAGGCAGAAACGCACGCTAGGTTTCCCCCTTTATCGTAAATTATCAACGCTAAGCGAACAGGAGCATCAAGATGAAAGCCATTGGATACCAAACACCTTCAAGTATTGATCTAGAAACCTCATTAGTCGATATCACACTAGACAAGCCCAGCGCAACAGGAAAAGACTTGCTCGTTAAAATCCATGCCGTGTCCGTTAACCCAGCAGACACAAAAATACGCGCCATGGTTCCACCACCAGCCGACAGCTGGGGCGTGTTAGGCTTTGACGCTTCTGGTGTTGTAGAAGCGGTTGGGCCTGATGTCAGTCACTTTAGCGTCGGTGAGGAAGTATATTATTCTGGCTCAGTAGCTCGCCCTGGCACCAACAGTGAATTCCACCTTGTGGATGAGCGTATTGTGGGTAACAAACCATCTAGCTTGACTCACCCCGAAGCCGCCGCATTGCCACTGACAACACTCACCGCTTGGGAAGCATTATTTGATCGTTTGGATGTTAACCGCCCAACCGTACAAGGCAGCAAACTTATTCTGATTATTGGTGGCGCAGGTGGTGTTGGTTCGATCGCCATTCAATTACTTCGTGCTATGACGGATATGACGATTATTGCGACTGCATCGCGACCAGAAACTGAAGCCTGGGTCCGTGAACTTGGCGCTCACTATGTGATCAATCATCGTCAACCTCTTGCGCCACAAATAGAAGCATTAGGATTGGGCGCACCAGGATTTGTTTTTTCAACCAATCAAACTCACAAACACTTGCCTGATATTGCTGAATTAATTGCCCCACAAGGACGCTTTAGTGTTACCGATGAACTGGAACCGTTTGAAAGCCGCCCTTTTGTCATGAAAGCCGTTTCCATCCACTTTGAGTTGATGTTCACCCGTGCCTTATTTGAAACAGCTGACATGGATGAGCAAGGCAAACTATTAAACCAAGTCGCTGCCCTAGTAGATGCGGGCAAAATCCGCACTACCTTGACGGAGATCGCAGGCAAAATAAACGCTCAAAACTTACGCAAGGTACACGCTCGAATTGAAACCGGTCAAGCACGAGGTAAGACGGTGTTAGCGGGCTTCTAAGCCCCTTTCTTCAACTCACCTCTCATTATTATTTCTCTTTATGACAGCAAGGAACAAGATCATGGCTATCACTAAAATCATTAAATTCAACGTTAAACCCGATCATTCTGATGCATTTAAAAATGCCTTATTAGACAACAAAAAAGGCACAGAAAGCGAAGCCGGTTGTCTTGAAATGCGCCTTTATGTGGACAATACAAACCCTAATCTATTCTTTGTTTATGAGCGTTGGTTAGACGATGCGGCGTTCGCCTCTCACGCAACGCAAGTTTATACTCAGCGTATGCTGGCACTCTTTGACAGCGCCCTTGCAGAGCCTGCTGAGTTTATTGATTTAAGCGATACGCAACCTGCGCCTATTGCCCTAAAACCGGCCGCTAAAGAGGACCCTTTGTTTAACATTATCTTCATCTTTAAAATCAAAGCCGGTATGCAAGCTCGTTTTGTTGCACAATTTAAAGAACACATCACCCACACGCGCCAAGAAGATGGCAACTTGTTATTTGATTTGTATACCATAGATAACGACGATCAAACCTTGGTAGTGTACGAACATTGGCGTAAAGAGTCCGACGTTTGGGACATTCACTTCCATCAGCCTTACGCCAAAATCACCGGCGCATTAATGGAAGAAGGTGTCATCGGTGACATGGAACAGTATATGAACTTCGTCACTCAAATTGCATAACGACGGCACGGCCGAATAAGCTAAGACGCCATTCGCTAAGCAAAAAAAGGGTGTGAACCTCTCAGGTCACACCCTTTTTTATCGTCTTTCAATGACTCGTTATTTTCCCATTACGCAACGGTTACGGCCTTGTTTTTTGGCTTCGTAAAGCGCGTCATCTACTGACAACAACACTTTTTTAACCGGTGTAGAATGATCCAACCATGACGCAACCCCAATCGATACAGTGATATGACCAACCACATCAAATACTTCTTCGGCAATCGCTGTTCTTAGGCGTTCTGCCACTAGTAAGGCATCGTCTTTCGAGGTTTCTTTGAGCAGTAAAACAAACTCCTCTCCGCCTGTTCTGGCCACCATATCTTGTTCTCGTGAGAAGCGGTTCATGATTTGGATTTGCTGCTTAAGCACTTCGTCACCCACATTATGGCCAAAGGTGTCATTCACTTTTTTGAAAAAATCAATATCTAAGGATAATAAAGAAAACGTTGTACCCTGTGCCGCCAACTCTTCAAGCCTCATTTGAAAACCACGACGGTTATTCGCACCAGTAAGAGGGTCGGTATCTGCATCAAGTCTAAGTTGTCCTATTTGATTTTGCAGCAATTTAACTCCGCTTAATATCGCCTTTTTGAGGCTTAAACTCTCAACATACCAAGAGTTAATGTGCTCAATTTCGTCACTTACAGTAGGACTATCCAGTGATTTGGCCTTTTCCGCAAGTTGTTTAAGAGGATACGAAATTGCACGAGCAAACCACCATATAAAAAGAAAAACAATAATACCCAGTGGTAATGTTTTTAAAATGACTTTTTCCATAATGCCGTTAAGAGGGAGCAAAGTAGATTGCAAAGGACTTTGAGTAATAATAATCCAATCGGTGCTAGGAACAACAGCGTACCCAGCCAACATATCAATACCTTTACTATTTCGTAACGATATCCCACCTTCATTATTGGCGATAATTTCATCAATACCATTATTATTCTGAACAAAGGTACCAATTCTGGCTTGATCCGGATGATATAAAATTTCTTTTTGTTTATCTATTACATAAATATAAGAACCGTTTTTGTAATAATGTTCACCTAAAATCTGGCTCAGAATATTTGGACTTCTAAGGTAAATAGTTCCCCCTAAAAAGCCTCGGTAATTATTCTGATCATCAACAATAGGAGCAGAGATAAAAACCAATAAATTATTGATTGTAGAGAGATAAGGCTTACTAATAAGAGCTTTTCTTTTTTTGAGCGCCTCTAAACTGCCTACTGATTTTAGACGTTTTCCAAGTAAATTGATTGTTTCTGGTGACACGGCTTGAGCCAAACCTGTCGAATCACTAATAACAACAGAGTTAAAACTGTTTGTTTGATATTTCAGTCGATTCGCGGCATGTTTCAGCACAGCGGCATCATCCATTTTATTGCGAACTTCATTTGCGGCATAGGTTAACTGCTGACGCGATGCTGCGAGAAATACTTCTGTCGTGTCAGACAACTTATGTGCATAAGCTCTATTTACTTCTATCGCCTGAGATATAAGCTGTTCTTTTTGTACTTCATAGTTTGAATAGAAGCTGTTTAAAAAAGTAAGTATTGTGGCGGTGATGGCTAAAAATAAAATCAAACGATTTAATTTCAAAAAATTTCTTTTTAAAGTACTCAATCGCTTTTTCCTATTTTCTCTATGGTGGTGTGTGTTCAAAAATGCCGCAAATATTCATCCATATCGCAATAAAACGACTCACTGAACGACTTTACCGCTCCACGCTCTTAAAGAGTGGAATATATCATACCTATATAGGGTATGTACCTCATAATTTTTTACCACAATATGAACAAAACCTTCAAAAAACTTACAATTAATTACATTGATAACACAATTGAAAATCATTATCATTAGTGGAATTGATAACAATTCATTACAAGGTTATTCACTCATGACTACACGAATCCCCTCTCGTTTTTTTCTTAACATAATAGTGTTAAATTTTTTAGCCTTTTTCTCTTACTCGGTGCTAGCGGATACCTTCCCCGTTACTGTTAGAGATGTGGCAGGTCGCACTATTACTATTGATAAACAGCCAGATAAAATCGCATTATCAACAGGGCGTCTACTTCCTTTACTTGAAATCATGTACCAAAAAGATGCGGTAAAACACCTAGTCGCTTGGCGAGATGATATGCGTGTCTCTGCACCAAGCATGTATGCTAGCTATATCAAAGACTATCCCGAGCTTAAAAACATCCTAAAAATAGGCAAAATTAAATCCGGTGAGTTTGACGCTGAACGCTTTATAGACATGCCAAACAAACCAGATTTATTTGTTGTCGATCTATCGAACATCAAATTAGCGGAAGACAAAGGTCTCATCGCAAAATTAGATAAAGCGGGCATTAAAGTATTGGCCGTAGATTTTCGTGAACATCCTATTAAAAATACACTACAGTCGGTAACCAGCTTAGCAACCGCTTTAGGTCGAAAAGAACAAGGTCAGCACTTTGCTGATTATTATCAACAACATATCAAAGCAATCACAAATACTGTTGCATCACTTCCTGAAGCAGAAAAACACAAAAAAGTATTCATTGAACGTGCTGCCGGCTATAACACATCCTGTTGTCGCACTTTCTCAGCAGGCAACATGGGTGCTTATATCCCTTTCTTAGGTGCTATCAATATTGCTGATAAACCTTTAAAAGGGGCTGTTTCTGGCCAAATGTCACCAGAGAGCGTCATTGTCGCGCAACCGAATGTATACATAATGCAGACGACTGGATGGATTGATAAAGAAGGGAATGCCACTGCGGGCATTCCCTTGGGTTACGCTCCAATCAATAACGCCGCCATTAAAAAATCGACTCAATCTTTAATGGACCGTCCATGGCTAAAAGCAGTAAATGCTTACCAGCATCATGATGTTTATTCGATTTACATGCCTTTTTATAACTCCCCTTATAATCTAGTCGCCATCGAATACTTTGCTAAATGGATTCATCCTGAAGAATTTAAAAACCTTGATCCAGAACGCACTTTTGAAGAAATGAACTCACGTTTCGGAAATCGCAAAGCAACAGGGATATTTGGTCAAAATAACACTGAGGCCATGAAATAATGAGTGATATGAGCTGCGCTCCCAACGTTTCAGAACATACAAACGAGTTTATAAAAAAGACACTCGATGCTGAGCTTAGTCATGCTTTAACAAGGCATCACTTACGTATTAAGAGAAAAAAACTGGCTCTTTTCGGATTTTTCCTCTTAAGTATTATCGGTCTTATTGCCGACATTCTTATTGGTTCTCATGGCCTCACGTTAACTCAGGTACTTGGTGCTATTTTTCACCCCGCCTCTAGTGATATCGCCAGTCGAACCATTGTTTGGGACATTCGTATGCCGATGTCCCTTATGGCGCCCTTTGTCGGAGGCGCATTAGCCATTGCTGGCGCCCAGATGCAAACAACGTTAAACAATCCATTGGCTGATCCCTACACTTTTGGCGTCTCTGCCGCGGCAGGATTTGGCGCGTCACTTGTTATTACAAACATCGTTGCCATTCCTTTTATTCCTCAGCAATACCAAGTGGCAGCAATGGCATTTGTAATGTGCTTGTTAACCACTTTTATGATTGCTGGTATTTCTTCAATTAAGCGTATTTCTATTGAAGGCGTAATGTTGTTTGGGGTGGCTATCATGTTTGCTTACAACGGTATGTTGACCATGATGCAATACATTGCGACTGAAACTCAGCTGCAAACGTTAGTCTTTTGGCAAATGGGATCTCTTGACCGAGGAAGCTGGGACAAAATCATCATCCTCGCTATTTTGTTACCCATTGTGTTAGCCATAATGATGAAGGATGCGTGGAAACTTTCGTCGTTAAAAGTCGGTCTTGAGCGTGCTGAATCTATGGGAATAAACGTTAAACGCCTGCGTATTAAAACGCTGTTACTCGTGTCATTAATCACCTCGCTGTCCGTCGCTTTTGTCGGGGCTATCGGCTTTGTCGGTTTAGTCGCTCCGCATATTGCTCGCATGGTTTTAGGGGAAGATCAGCGCTTTTTCTTACCCGCTTCTTTTTTACTAGGTGCCGTATTACTTGAATTCGCCTCCATCGCCAGTAAATCAATTATGCCGGGGATCATATTGCCATTAACCGTTATGATGTCGATGGTGGGTATTCCATTCTTTATCTTCTTGATCATCAAAAAGGGCGGAAAATTCTAATGACACTAAAAATAAACAAACTTTGTGCCTCCTTTGGAAAAAACCTAATTTTAGACAATATGAGTATTCCAGACATTCACCCTGGGGAAATGGTGTCGCTCATCGGTAAAAATGGCGCTGGTAAATCAACCGTGCTCAAGCAAATCACTAAACGTATACGCTTAGACCATAAATCGGTTCTACTAGCAGGCAAACCACTGGTACTTGATGACATCGGTTATCTGCCACAAGATCACCGTATATCCGCTAACATCACCGTACTTGAACTGCTGATTACCACCATGCATATCGGTTCAAATTCACTGTTCACTAAAGCCAATAGCGCCGAGAAGGCACTCACTTTATTGAAAAGTATTGGGATTATGGCTCTAGCAAATAAAGTCTGTACTGAATTATCCGGTGGTGAAAGCCAGATGGTTGGGCTGGCACAAGCCGTGATAAACACGCCAAAAGTGCTCGTATTAGACGAACCAACCGCCGCCCTCGACATGCACAACCAGTTCAAGCTGCTAGAGTTCGTTAAATTCTACACAAAACACAATAACGCCTGCGCCATCATGGTCATGCACGACCTAAACTTAGCCATTCAGTATTCTCACAAGGTGGCGGCCTTACACAACGGAAAACTGTTTGCCTACGGGGAACCAAGAAAAATCATTGATGAGCAGCTCATACAGGACATATTCAACGTCAACTCACAAATCATCCAACTGGATGACTACCCCATGATCGCCGCTCGCTTATAAAGAATTAATACATTAACGCGTGATTTAAACTAATCGATAAAGCCTGCTCTACGCCACAATGTATTATTGAAAAATACAAAAAAGCCAATTAAGAACCACCTTAATTGGCTTTTTTGATTTTCTTTATTGAAACTCTTTTTTACAAGGTTTTAGGTTTCAAATTAAGTTTCTCTTCCTCAGCCTGATCAAGTAATGGATCACCTTTACCTTTGGATATTTTAATCACATAACCGGTAATAAAGAGCATTGCGACCACACCAATAATGGTCGATACCTGCATAGGTAAACCGAAACCTAACGTACTGCTGTTTAAGATGAAAGTAATGCATACCGTCGTCATAAACATCGCAGGGATCGTCGTAATCCAATGCAACTTATTAAAGCGAAGCAAGTACGCTGAAGCCGTCCACAACATCATTACGGCCGTCACTTGATTTGCAAAACCAAAATAGCGCCAAATAATACCAAAATTCACTTGCGTTAATATTGCCCCTACGATGAACAAAGGCATCGCCATAAATAGACGGCTTTTAAGCGTTTTTTGTTCCATATTGAAGTATTCAGCTAAGATTAAGCGACTTGAACGGAACGCGGTATCACCAGAAGTAATCGGTAAAATGACAACGCCTAAAAAGGCGAGAACACCACCAAAGGTACCAAGTAAGCCAAACGATGAAGTATAAACCACATTGCCTGGACCACCATTTGATACGGCATCACCTAATGATCCCATAGTGCCAAAGAAGGACAAGGCAATGGCACACCATATTAACGCGATAACACCCTCACCTATCATGGCGCCAAAAAACACAAAGCGTCCATTTTTTTCATTTTCCAAACAGCGAGCCATCAATGGTGATTGAGTCGCATGAAAACCAGAAATAGCACCACAAGCAATGGTGATGAATAGCGCTGGCCATAAAGGTAAATGATGTGGATTCATATTAGTAAACATGTCACTAAATGAATAATTTGCTAACAGCGTATGATCACTAGAAAAACCAATAGCACCAATTAAACCAACAGACATGAAAATTAATAAGGCCCCAAAGAATGGGTATAGACGGCCAATAATTTTATCGATTGGGACAATTGTTGCTAGCACATAGTAAGCAAAAATAATGGCAACCATGGTGCCCATGGAGAGATTTACACTTGTTTTTTCATTGACTAAATGCGTGATCATACTAGCAGGAGCCGATACAAATACCACGCCAACAAGCAGTAGCAATACGATGGCGAACACATTCATAAAGTGTTTAGCGCCCTTACCTAAGTAGCGGCCAGTGATGGTTGGCACCGATGCGCCACCATTGCGTATTGAGAGCATACCTGAAAAATAATCGTGTACGGCCCCAGCAAAGATAGAACCCAGTACAATCCATAGCATGGCAGCCGGTCCGTAGAGCGCCCCCATGATAGGACCAAAAATGGGACCGACTCCAGCAATATTCAAAAGCTGCACTAGGTAAACTTTCTTATTCGACATTGGTACGTAATCAACCCCATCTTGCTTAGAATAAGCTGGAGTGGTTCGATTTTCTTTAATACCAAAAACCTTCTCTACAAAGGCACCATAGATAAAATAGCCCGCCACTAGCGCGACGACACAAAACAGAAACATCATCATAATTATTTTTATCCTATTCAAGATAGTTTCATAAATTCCAGCGTTACAATAAATCCACGCAAGACAATAATCATGTAACCTTTTCTTAAGTGGTAAAATATCGAATTTAACGGCGACACAAAGCAGTAAGTGGATTCTGACGAGCTTTCAAAACCGACTTGTTAGATTAGATTTCACCCATAATCAGGATCAAAAAAGGCTAACAAAATCTTGTCAGCCTCCGTGGCAGGAATTGAAGATGAAAATATTAAGAGTATTTAATTCAATTTCGTAGATGTGATACAAAGTTGCAAACAAAAATGCCCTTTTTAAACGAAACCTAGCACCGCTTTAAGTGACTTTAAATAGCGCCGACTTACTGGCGCGATATTCCCGCTATTGGTTGTCACCTCGGCTAAACCGTTATCTAACAATCGAATCTCTTTGATGGCTTTGGTATTAATCAAATATTGGCGATGACAACGTAGTAAATCAGTTTTTTCTTCTAGCGTTTTTAATGTTAACTGACTGCTTGCGGTTTGTTGCGCCGTTTGCACATGAACACCAGAAAGGTCACTAAATGCCATTTCAATCTCTTGCAGAGGTATGATCATTATTCGTTGATGCCCGACACATGGAACCTGCTGTAGCTGTTTCGAAGCAAATGAATCAATTTGAGCTTGAGTATGCTGCGTTTCTTGACTCCGATTTGTTTTTAATAAACGCTGAATACTTTTATTTAATCGTTTGGGGTCAACCGGCTTGAGTAAATAATCAAAGGCATTGTCTTCGAACGCCTGAATCGCATATTGATCAAAAGCGGTAATAAAAATCACATATGGCATGGTGTCAGGATCAAGCATCCCAAGTAGCTCAACACCACTAACTTGTGGCATTTGTATGTCTAAGAACACGACATCGGGTTTTAAAGCATAAATTAACTTAAGCCCTTCGATAGCGTTACTTGCTTGTGCAACGACCTCTATTTCTTGTGTTTCTTGCAGTAGTTCAGTTAATTCTTCTCGAGCAAATTGCTCATCATCAATGACGATTGCTGTTAGCATAACGACCCTTACCTTTATGTCTATTTATTATTAGGTATTAGAAAGCTCATTCGAGTGAACTCCCCTTTTCGGCAATCAATTTGCAACTCGGCTATATCGCCAAAATAGTTAATCAAACGCTTCGTTACAATCTCCATACCCAGACCTTCATAGTCTGCGGCTGGCGGTGAAAAATTCCCTGCATTGTCTTCCACTACTACTTTATAGCCAAGTGAATGTTGCTCACTATAAATACGTACTTTCCCCCCTTCTAACCTATTTGCCACTCCATGCTTTATCGCATTTTCAACGAGTGGCTGCAGCGTGAAACTCGGCAATAATTTGTCGAGCAATCCATCATCAATATTAATCTCTACATCAAGCCTATCGGTGAATCGAGCTTTCTCGATGGTCAAATAAGCATTCACGTGAGCAAGTTCGTCCTTGAGAGCGACGGTATCTATATTTTGTTTAAGATTACTTCTAAAAAAATGGGACAGATGTTGAATCAACTCTCGAGCTTTATCTGGATCACGACGAATCACTGCGCTGATGGTATTCAATGCATTGAATAAAAAATGTGGATTCACCTGGGCATGTAACAGTTTAATTTCAGCTTGGGTCAATAATGCCTGTTGCTGCTGAAAATCACCGTATAGAATTTGACTAGACAATAATTGTGCTATCCCCTCACCCATAGAACGGTTGATATTAGACAATAGCTTGCGCTTAGGCTCATATAATTTAATGCTACCAACCACCTTCTTTCCAGCTCGTAGTGGAATAATAAGCGCCGATCCTAGCTTACAAGTGTTAGAAATAGAGCAATGATAGGGAGTTTCCCGCCCACCTAAATAGATTATTCTATTCTGCTCCATCGCTTGAATCGTACTGCCAGAAGAAATTGGAGTGTTAGGTTTATGGTGGTCATCTCCAATCCCGATAAAGGCCAAAATCTTTTCATTGTCGGTAATCGCTACGGCACCTACATTTGTTTCCTCATAGATGATCCTTGCCACTTTTTCAGAATTAGTCGCGTCAAAACCTGTGTTCCATATTCCCACACTGCGCTCTGCGATAGTAAGGGCACGCCGTGAAAACGTTGCAGAATACCTTTCATATATCGTTTTTTTGTCATGTAAAATACTAATAAATAAAGCCGCGCCAATACAGTTAGCAATAATCATTGGTGCTGCAATTTCCGATACTAAGGTATAAGCATGACCGAATGGCTTGGCAACACTGACAATAATGAGCATCTGACTGACTTCAGCGACAAAAGTAACGGCAAGAACCACCAAAGGGTTAAAAAGCAACGCCGACTTATCTTTTTTGACTAAATACAAATGTAATAAGCCACCAATTAAGCCTTCTGCCGTGGTGGAAATCGCACAAGCAACATCAGTAAAACCACCAAGACTATAACGATGAATCCCTCCCGTTAAACCAACCGCAAACCCAACAATAGGCCCTCCAAGTAATCCACCCATCACAGCACCAATCGCACGAGTATTGGCAATCGCATCGTTAATGCTTAATCCAAAGTAAGTCCCCATAACGCAAAACAATGAAAACAATACGTAACAACTGAACTTGTGAGATAACTGTGACGATATATTCAACAAAGGCAAGAATATAGGCGTCTTACTGAGCATGTAAGCCAACACCAAGTACACACTCATTTGTTGTAATAGAGATAGAATTAAGTACATAAGCTTGAATTTCTTAAGAAGTTAAGAAGTAACATGAATCAATCACCGCAATATTTGATATGTCCCTGACACTATGAAAAGACACTATTTCTATTAGAAAATATTAAAGCACTCAATGAAGCAAAATAATCCACTTTCAATGACACATACTGACAAAGTGCTCATAAGATTTACTATTTACATGCTTTCTATATGTGTTTTTTTGTAACTTTTATGATGTATATTGTATCTTTACTGATTCTTGATACAAAGAAAGAATGGTTAATTATAAAAATAATTTTACCGGAGATATAATATGAGAAAAACGACCTCTTTGAGCCTTGTATCGGCACTTACAGTAACGGCCGCCTTAGCTTTTACCACTTCAAGCGCTCAAGCTTCTGATTTAACAGTTAGATTTGCTTGGTATATGCCTCCCCACACAGCGACAGCTGATCAAGCTCAATTAATATCTGAAAATATTAAAAAAATGAGCCATGGTAGTATTAACGTACTTACTTACCCTTCAGGCTCTTTGCTTAAAGCATCCAATATTGCTAATGGCTTAGTCAACAATACTGCCAATATGGGAGTCAATGCCATGCACTGGTGGTCTAAATATGACCCTGCATTAGAATGGGACACAATTCCTTTTCTTGTTCCTGATGCAAATACACTGTTAACGGACTTACACGGAAAGCTGGGGAGTGACGTAAATAACATTTTAGAAAAACATGGAGTCCATGTCATCGCGTGGGGATTTTATGGGTATGCCAAATCCTATTTAAATAATAAACACCCCATCATTAAACCTAACGATCTAACTAATTTAAGAATGCGCTCTGAAGGAAAGTTATCCGCTCTTTTCTTACAAAGTGAAGGTGCTACTCCTGTCGCTATGGACTCTAGTGAAGTTTATACATCTATGCAGCGCGGCGCATTAGACGGTGCTACTTCTGGATTGTCTTCTATTGTTTCTAGGAAATGGTATGAAGTGGGTAAGTATGCTACCGCTATACATTACGTACCGTTAGTTTACCCAGTACAAGTTAACTACCAATGGTGGAAAGGCCTGACACAAAATCAGCGAGATATCATTAGCAAAGCAGCACAAGCATCAGAAAAATCAGCGGTTACTGACATTGAAACGGAGTATAAACATGATATTCAGTTACTGAAAAAAGCGGGTAATCAAGTCACTACACTAACTAATGATCAATTGATTCCATGGAAAGAATCAGCTGGGGCACTCGCTCGTAAAAACTATTTAAAAGAAACAGGGGCTACCGGAAAAATGCTTTTAGACGACATTAAGTCATCATAAATAACGCCCTCTCTGTCAAAGATCTGCCTTGATTTCATTAATTCATAAGGAATGAAATGTCACAAATTCACCTTTCGACACCCCGCGATCATTTGATCACGGGGTGTCAGTACCTTACCGGCTTCATAACCAAAGCAATAGGTATTATTGCTGCATTTTCACTAGTAACACTTACTGTATCCATTATTTTAGGTATTGGTCTACGTCTCTGCAAAATTGATAATGCTTGGACCTACGATCTCGATATGTTTTGTCTAATTTGGCTCGCCTTTACTGGAGCAGTAACAGCCGCAGTTAATCGGCAACATGTCACAGCTGGCGTGTCATTAGAAAACCTAGTAGGCAAAGCACGCCTGTTAATCTTTTTACGATTTGTCGTTATTTTTAGCTTTTTAGTTTTTATGACTGTATCGGCATTTTCCGAGGCTATGGGGAGTTTTCAAATGCAAGAAGTTACACTTGATGTTGTTCAATGGCCTGTGTGGATTGCAAAGATATCTATTCCTATCGGAACTGGTGCTTGGGCAATTGCAGAATTACATGCATTTTTAAGTGATATATCCCAACCATCTAATTGATATCTTCTTTTTAACAACACATTTCCGGATAATTTATGGTCTTTATATTAACGATTGCCACGTTGGCAATTTTGCTCGTGCTGGGAATACCCATTGCCATTTCACTTCTTATCAGTGGCATGCTTGGGTATATGATAACCATTGGTATTGGGCCAGGAATAAATGCCCTTACCCAAACAGCTTATAGCGATTTGAATTCATTCGTCATCATTGCTATCCCCCTCTATATTTTCATGGGTCAATTAATGTTAAGAGGTGGATCAGGTAAAGACCTTTTTAACTTTGCTCAACGTATTGTAGGAAAGCTCCCTGGAGGACTTGCCATTGCCGCGACTATTGCTAGTGCTATCTTTGCTGCTATTTCTGGGTCATCTACGGCAACTGCGGCAACTATTGGCTCTATAAGCATTCCTGAAATGCGTGAACGCGGCTACCCTAAACGTTTAAGCGCTGGATGTGTTGCCGTATCAGGCACCTTAGGAATTTTAATCCCTCCAAGTATCTCTTTTATTCTTTATTCACTCGTAACGAATACTTCCGTAAATAAACTATTTTTGGCCGGTGTGATACCTGGATTGATGTTAATGATGCTTTTCATTATTTACTCAATATACGCCATGCGTAACCATAATACAGATACAAACGAGAAAGAAAAACCTCAAGAAATCGTACCAATTACTGTAAACATGATTGGTAGCTTAATGATGATTCCAGTCGTGTTAGGTGGAATTTATGCAGGTTGGTTTACACCAACAGAAGCTGCTGGAGTAGGTGTTGTATATGCATTTATTCTTACTGTTTTTTTCAAACGCACCATGACGTGGAGTCACTTTAAACAAGCAACAATGTCAAGTGTTGGAACCAGTGCGATGATTCTAATGCTCATCGCTGGTGCGTCGGTTTTTGGTAATACCTTATCCCTATTACAAGTGCCACAGGATGTAGCCCAATGGATGGACAGCCTTCATATGTCGGCTTGGCAATTCCTTATTTTGGTCAATATTCTTTATTTAGTACTCGGTATGTTTATGGATGCCGCGGCCGCTATTTTGGTAACCGTGCCTATTTTATTACCTGCTCTACAAGCGCTTAATATCGACTTAATTTGGTTTGGGGTTATCTTAGTTATCAACATGGAAATTGGTGCTGTCACGCCTCCAGTGGGTATGAACCTATTTGTAGTGAAAGCAATATGTGAAGATTTTACTATTAAAGATGTTCTCGTAGGTGCCTTCCCATACGCATTAATGGGGATCCTTGGACTCGTATTGATCATGGTCTTCCCTGAAATATCATTATGGCTACCCAACATGATACCCCAATAGTTTAGGCTGTATTGCTCGAATAAAACCTGACACAATTCGCGAGTTAAAACAACAATGAAAGTGTCTCTGTAAATACAAATACATCGTATTTATAGAGACTTTTGGCAGCGTACAAAAGCACTAAGTAGAAAAAACATCTCCACCATTAGCCAATATTTACAACCATGACCTATAAATACCATGCTATCTTTGAATTAATGTATTGAGATAGAGCCTGTTTTTAAGTCTATCGAGGTTAATTTTTCACATCATTGTGTCGAAAATACAAACTCATCGTTTCCAAAAGTTAGTCAATGACGAAACACTGACAGTTAAAAATAAACACAAACTATTGATTTTTAATGAAAAAAATATCTTGTCGATGAATAAATTAAAAAATGTCAGTTTTTAAAAATAGATCCTCTCAAAGTACTAGATAGTCTTTACTTTCTCTCTCCCTATAATTGGCGGCTGCCCATTGCCGCTAATATGCAGCAAACAATAATAAGATAATGCCCTTAAGGGCGTTCAGTGGAGAATTTTCAATGGATTTATTGGTATCCATATTACCTATTGTTTTATTAATCTACGCAATGACAAAAAAACGTCCCATTCCTTCTTACATCGCTTTGCCGGCCACCGCCCTTTTAATCGGTATCTTCCAAGTATTTTATTTCCATGCGGATAATGTGCTTCTTTTAGCCAATACCATGTCAGGGATTTTATCAACATTAACGCCTATTTCTATCATCGCTGGCGCCATACTCTTAAATCGAGTAATGGTGCTTTCCGGTGCTGAAAAAACCGTTCGCCATTGGTTAGAAAGCATAAGTACCAATGCTGTCGCGCAACTCATGATTATCGGTTGGGCTTTTGTTTTTATGATTGAAGGAGCTTCAGGGTTTGGCACACCTGCGGCCATTGCGGCGCCTATTTTGGTCGGTTTAGGGTTCAATCCAATAAAAGTGATCTTGCTCACCTTGGTAATGGACTCGATTCCCGTTTCTTTTGGGGCCGTTGGTACACCAACTTGGTTTGGTTTTGCGCCTTTAAATTTAGACAATACTGATATCTTGAGCATTTCCCAATGCACAGCACTTATTCAGACCATTGTGGCTCTTTTTATTCCTGTTCTGGCTTTGCGATTTGTCGTCAGTTGGCAAGATATAAGTCGTAATATTGTATTTATCATGCTGAGTATTTTGTCGTGTACTCTACCTTATTTACTGATTGCTCAATGGAACTATGAATTTCCTGCTTTACTCGGTGGTGTCATCGGTTTGGCCATCAGCGTCTTTCTTGCTCGACATCACATTGGCTTGTCTAAAGAAACTCGCCACACAGAGAAACATAAAGGTGTAAGTGGTAAAGCCTTAGCCATTGCGATCAGTCCTATGATTTTATTGGTCGGTATTTTAATCATTACTCGAATCAAACAATTAGGCCTAAAGCAAATAATCACGGATATGACACCTTGGGTAAATGGCAGTATTGGCAACACTCAAGTTAGTGTGAGTGATTCCTTAGCCATTTCCTTTACTCATATTTTTGGCACGGACGTTTCATGGGCATATAAAACCCTTTATGTTCCCGCGTTGATCCCTTTTCTTATCGTGGTACTCATTTCGATCCCTGTTCTTCGTATGTCAAAAGAACACGTTTTTGAAGCCTTTTCTGATTGCCGTCGCCGTATCATGTTACCTACTGTTTCGCTAATGGGCGCCCTAGTGATGGTGAAATTTATGATGCTAGGAACAACTGATTCTCCAGTGCTCGTCATTGGGAATTCATTTGCAGCCATCACAGGTGATAAATGGACTTATTTTGCTTCCTTCCTTGGCGCGTTGGGCGCTTTCTTCTCAGGCTCAGCCACGGTCTCCAATTTAACCTTTGGTGGTATTCAGCAAAGTATTGCGACGAGCGTCGGTTTGTCGCAAACCCTGATTCTGTCGTTGCAATCCGTAGGCGGCGCAATGGGCAACATGGTTTGTTTGAATAATATCATTGCGGTATCGACCATACTGGGCATCAGCCATAAAGAAGGCTACATCATGAAAAAGACGGTAATACCTATGGTAATTTATGGGTTAATTGCCGCTGTGGTCAGTGTCTTTCTATAAGGTGACATACTGGTCATAGTCACACAGGCTCAATCAAGAAAGCCTTTGCTCACTAGCAAAGGCTTTCTTCGTTTCAGGCGCTACACAATTTAAAGCTTGTATGGTTTTTATAAGGTTTTTTAACTGTATCGTTCTAACTACATCGTTCTAACGACATAGCGCTAACGTCAGAATTAACGTAATGCCTAAAACATGTCCTTCATCTGTACGTACCCTTCTCTAATATGTTCAATCAGAGCATGTATACGCTTCGAGGGTGTTCGGGTATACGGATACACCGCATAGATTCCAACAACTTTACCAACATGATCCGCTAATATTTCGGTGAGTTCGTTTTTATGAAATTCATCGTAAACAAAACAAGATGGAAGATAGGCAATGCCATTACCAGCAAGCGCTGCTTTTTTTAAAGCACCGGCATTGTCCGATGCAAAATTACCAGAGACTTTGTGAGTATATACTTGATTATCACGAGTGAATTGCCAATCGAATGTCCCAGTACTTTGGTATGTATATCCCAAACAGTTATGACGGGCTAAGGCCGTAGGTGTCTGCGGAATACCGTTGCGTTCCAAGTAAGCAGGTGAAGCACAAATAACCCAACGAGAATTGGTAAGATGCCTTGCTATGAGACTAGAATCTTCTAAGTAACCCGTCCGAATAACTAAATCATAATTGTCAGCAACAAGATCGACAAAATCGTTTTCCATCGACATATCAACAGTCAATCCTGGGTGGCGGTTACAAAAATCCGAAATAACCTCTGCTAACACTAATTCACCTGAAATCGTCGGTACAGAAATACGAATATGACCCGACATCGATTCACTATAACCCGCAATAGCATCAAAGGCAGACTGTGCTACCTGATTTAAGGTTTTTGCACGACGGTATAGTACTTCTCCCGCTTCTGTCAGAGACAATTTGCGAGTAGTTCGATAGAGCAGCTGAACACCAAGTTCTTTTTCTAATTTACTGATGCGCTTACTCACTACGGATTTTGTGATGCTATTTAGGTCAGCCACTTTACTAAATGAACTGTGCTCAATGACTTGAGTGAATAGAATTAAATCGTCTATAGCAGGCATGCTGAGTCTCAGGTTTGGGTCGGTTATTTGGATGTTACAGAGGGATTATTGAATGATTTACGGTCTAGAATAACATAATCAGCGCATACAGAAATACGAACTGGCACTAGTATGACCTGGGTCTTGAATGTGACCACTCATCATATCAAGACAAGGCAAGACAGTAATCACGCCTTAACCAAAGAAGTGGATTTTATATCATCGATTAGACTATTCATTGCAGGAAAATCTATGATCGAAATGTCTTTTCCTTTTATTTTGATGATATTTTCATTCTGAAACTTAGTGAATGCTCGGCTGACCGTTTCTACGGTCATCCCCAGATAACCACCAATATCATTACGAGACATGGTTAGCCTAAAAAAATCAGACGGTGAATCTTCTCTATTAAATCGAGCAGACAAGCTAAGTAAAAATGAAGCCACTTTTATATCAGATCCACTTCCAAGTAATGCTAGCATTCTTTGATTATTAACTATTTGTTGGCTCATTATTTTGAAAATTTGATGTTTTAAATAGGGTATTTCTGTCGATAACTTTTCCAGTTTATGAAATGAAACTTTACAGATAGTCGTTGTTTCCAACGTTTTGGCAGAAATATGGTAATAACCAGAATCAATACCACTAAAGCCCACGATATCATTCGCGTGGTAAAATCCCGTGATATGCTCTTTCCCAAGGTCATTCATATTGAATGTTTTAACACTACCCGTTTGCAGCACATATACAGAGTCAAACGCTTGACCTTGTCGACAAACAAATTCACCCTTGCCAAGAACCAACGTTTTTTCTATTACATCTCCTAAACAAATAGAATGCTCATTGGCCAATGAAACTGAAGAGCAAAACAGGCTGGCTCATTTGACAGATCTGGCACTGAAAAGAGGACTATTTATCACTAACCTGACGAATAGAATTTGACATATAAGTATCTATAATTTAAACCTTTCAACGCTAACTAAGGTCGAGATAAACAACCTATTATGTATAAAATCTAAACAGAAAATAACGATTACATCTCAGACAATATCTTAAATGCCTTATATTGAGATAGATACACTTTCCCACTCAAGTGTTGCAAAAAGCCGCTTAGCTCTAATCGATCCATGACCGGCCCCTTAACTTCAGACAATGAAAGTGTAATATGCAATGCGCTTAATTGATTATTCAGCGATTCAAGCATTTCTAAAGCACTGAAATCAATTTCATTGACAGCACTACACTGAATAACCACATTGGTAATGTCTTGGCGTTTATTAATACAGTCGAGTATAAAGTCTTCCAGAAAAGCAGCATTAACAAAAAACAAACTTTCATCAGGACGTAAACAAAGCAAATTTGGGGATATTTTAACATTATAACGTTTTACATTACGAAAATGCTCTGTTCCTTCAATCAAACCAACTTCAGCAACATGAGGTTTAGAGGTGCGCGACAAGTGCAATAAGATAGACAAGCCCACGCCAGAGGCAACGCCTACTTCTACCCCTAATAATAGTGTGATGATAATAGTCGCTAATACCGCATAAAAATCACTGCGCGAAAAAAACCAAGTTTTTTCAAAATTGAAAAATCAATCAGTGTAGTCACCGCCACAATAATAGTGGCTGCCAGCGTTGCTTTAGGTAAGAAAAAAAGTACGGGAGTCAAAACAACAGAGGCTATCATAATACCGAGAGCCGTCATTATACCGGCTAGCTGAGTAACCGCCCCCGCATCAAAATTCACAACTGAACGAGAAAAGCCACCAGTTACTGGAAAACCGCCAGAAATGCCGGAAGCGATATTCGCAGCCCCTAAACCAATTAATTCTTGGTTTGGTTGCACTTTTTCGCCGCGTTTTGCGCCTAAAGTTTTACCCACTGAAATGGATTCTACATAACCTATCACTGAAATCATTAATGCCGGCAATGCCAATGTCTTAACTAATTCAAGTGAAGGAAAAGTCAAACTCAAATGCGGCAATCCAGCCGGTATATTGCCGGTAATATTGACACCATAAGCTTGTAAATCAAAGGCATACACAAGACCTAAACTGGATAAGACACCCAGAATAGGCGCTGTTTTTGCTAAGGAAGACGCATAGGTTTCAGGCACTTTTAACATGATAAAAAAGCGTTTTGCATAACGGCGAGCTAACAATAAAAATAAGACAACCGAAGCGCCCACTACAAACGTCATCAGATTAAATTGCCCGATATTCTTAATCATACTAAGCAATTGTGTAACGACATTATCACCATGTGATTGAATGCCAAAAATATGCTTAAGCTGGCTCAAGGCGATAATAATACCGGATGCTGATATAAAGCCTGAAATAACAGAGTGAGAAAGAAGATTAGTAATCATACCAAGCTTCATAACTCCCATAACCACCAGCATAGCCCCTGATAATAAAGCGAGTGTGATGGCTCCAGTTAAATAACTTGTCGTGCCCTGTTCTGCAATTGCCGCTAATGCGGTTGCCGTCATTAAAGAAGCAACCGCTACAGGGCCTACCGACAAAGAGGTACTCGTACCAAATATGGCATAAAGAACTAACGGCAAAATACTTGAATACAAACCCACTTCTGGCGGCACTCCAGCCAACATTGCATACGCTAAGGACTGTGGTATCAGTAACATAGTAACAATAAATGCAGCCGTGGCATCTTGGCCAAATTGCACCTTGTTATAGTTTTTTAACCAAGATAATGCTGGGAATACGCGTTCAAATATCATGCTTGAGCTCTCACTATTTACGCATTTTTGGTTTAACGAACCACTCATGACCCTTTAACATGCCATGCCAATAAAATGGAGGTAAGATATCTTTTTTTAAGATCCAGGCTAAGCGCGTGGCCTTAGAACCATCATTAATCCACTTTGGAAACGTTGGCATAACGACCCCACCGTAAGCAAATTCAGCCAATACAATCTTCCCAACTTCTACCGTTAATGGGCATGAGCCGTAACCATCGTAAATCGCATTAATTTGACGTTTTTCAATACTGTCTGAAATATTTTGCGCAACCACTGGGGCCTGTTTACGAACAGCTGCCATTGTTTTCGCATTAGGACTATTGGCAACATCACCTAACGACCAAATATTGGAAAAAGAGGTGTGCTGTAACGTTTCTTTGTCCACATCAACCCAGCCAGCAGCATCTACTAAAGGACTATTACGAATGAAATCTGGTGCGGTTTGTGACGGGCAAACGTGCAGCATATCAAACTCAGCTTCTACTATGACAGCTTGATCATTTCCATCTTTCGTTTCGAAATACGCGCGTTTATTTGGGCCATCGACTTTGACTAAGTTATGGCTAAAATGTGTGCCAATTTGATATTTTTTAATGTAGCTTTCAAGTGCTGGAACATACTCAGAAACACCAAACAACACACCACCTGCATTGTAAAATGAGATGTCAATATTACTAAGTGTCTCTTGTTTGAACCAATGATCACACGATAAATACATCGCTTTTTGTGGTGCACCAGCACACTTAATAGGCATAGGAGGTTGTGTGAATATTGCTTTCCCAGTGTTAAGTTTCTGGGCTAGCTCCCACGTATAAGGGGCTAAATCATAGCGATAATTCGACGTAACACCATTTCGGCCTAATGTTTCAGACAAGCCTTCCACCGCATCCCAATTTAATTTAATGCCCGCAGCAACCACCAAAAATTGATACGTTACTTCTTGTCCGTTTCCAAGCGTCACTTTATTGTCACTTGGCTGAAAAGTATCCACCGCCTCTTTTATCCACTTAACACCTTTAGGGATAACATCTGCCATGTTTCTTCGCGTTTTCTCAGCACTAAACACACCACCACCGACTAACGTCCATCCCGGCTGATAAAAGTGATCCGATGCTGGGTCGATTAAGCAAATAGTCACATTCGGTTTACGCTTCAATAGACTCGCTGCGGTTGATATCCCTGCCGTACCAGCACCCACAATAACAACGTCGAAGTGAACACTATTCACTTTTGCTTTTTGAGAAGACTCATTAGCCGCTTCCCAAATTAAAGAGGCTCGCTTGCCTGTACGGCAGAAAGCATGAATATTCTCACTACCTTTCGTGGCTTCTTTAAACGCTTCAATATCAGACGATTGCATCTGTCCAGCAGAAAAAGGTATATGCACCGCCTTAATATTCTTTTCTTTCGCCGCTGCCGCAATGTCAGCAAAAGCCAACTGCCCTTCTTCTTCATTATCTGGTCGATTCGATATAATCAATGTAATGCCAGACTCTGCCAAGGTATTCACATCGTCTAAGCTAATCTGCCCAGAAACTGAGTATTTGCCTGTTATTTGTTTACGTAGCATGGTTATTCTCCCGATATTTTTATTTGATTGCTGCGGCCTTTACGAACAATACCGCTATCTTATTTAAACGCATTCAAAGGGATTTTTAAGTAGGCCAAGCCATTGGCCTCTGGCTCAGGCATGTGACCTGCTCGCATATTTACCTGTAAAGAAGGTAAGATTAAACGTGGCATATCGAGTGTCTTGTCTCGCGTTTCACGCAAATCAACAAATACCGATTTACTGATGTCTTTTTTCACATGAATGTTTTCTTCACGCTGCGCTTTAACCGTTGATTGATACTCTAACTCTCGACCATTAGGGCAATAGTCATGGCACATAAAAATACGATAATCCTCCGGCAACGCTAATATTTTTTGAATAGAATCGAACAAGGTTCCAGCATCACCACCCGGAAAATCAGCGCGAGCCGTACCGGCATCAGGCATGAATAAAGTGTCACCAACAAATACCGCATCACCTAGAGTGTGGGTAAAACAAGCTGGCGTATGTCCTGGTGTATGCATTGCAGTACATGACATTGAACCAACTTTATAGTGTTCGCCATCATGAAATAAATAATCAAACTGAGACCCATCGTGTTTAAAATCCGCCCCTTCATTGAAAACCGTACCAAAAGTGTCTTGCACGATAGTAATCTGTTCACCAATACCAATTTTCCCACCTAACTTTTCTTGAAGGTACGGAGCGGCTGAAAGATGGTCAGCATGTACATGGGTTTCAATTAGCCATTCGACGGTTAACTGATGAGAAAGAACGTATTCTACGATCTCGTCTGCCCCTTTATAGCCAGTACTACCTGAGGAATAATCAAAATCTAAAACACTGTCTACAATTGCACAACTTGATGAACTCGGATCCTTAACAACATAAGAAAACGTATTCGTGGGTTTATCAAAAAAAGCTGCCACATTAGGCGTCATCACAGCATCAATCATAACTTGTACCTCTATTTCAATCTGTTGATCAGTCGAAACCGCTTAGCGGCTTTATACTTTAGATATAGCAGAAAGCGTGCCATTCCAAAAAATACTCATAAGGCGCTGATTTATATAGATTTAAAATAATAGATTTCAAATTAGATTTGACTGAAATGGTTTTAATTGTCATATTTGACTTTATATTTTGACAAATATGGCAATCACTATGAACATCATTTCTTCTGACGCACCGACTTATGAAACGCTCGCCAATATGCTTGAAGGGTACGACTGTCCTGCTATTTTAGTGTCTGTTGATTATCACATTCTCGCCATCAACAAACATTATCGGCAAGAATTTGGCGAGGTGCCATTACAGAAGCAATCTCGATGTTTTGAGGTCTCTCATGGCTATAGCGTTCCCTGCGATGAAGCAGGCGAAGACTGTCCTTTATCCGCTGTGTTGCAAACGGGACATAGAGAGCGTGTGCTTCATATTCATCAGACACCAAGAGGCAAAGAGCATGTGGATGTAGAAATGCTGCCGATTCATGACAATCACGGAGAACTTCTTTTCTTTGTCGAATTGTTGCGCACAGTCTCAGTGGCAAGCGCTGAGAACATGAGTAGTACACTAGTGGGGTCGAGTAAAAAGTTTAATCAAATGCTCGAAAAAATCACTCGTGTCAGCCAAAGTAATGCTTCTATTCTCTTACTCGGTGAGTCAGGCAGCGGTAAGGAACTCGTGGCCAATGCTGCTCACCAAGGAAGCCAAAGAGCCAACAACGCATTAGTGACACTAGAATGTTCAGGCCTTACTGATTCGTTGTTTGAAAGCGAATTGTTTGGTCATGTCAAAGGGGCTTTTACAGGAGCAAACTTTAATCGTACAGGATTAGTAGAGTTGGCGAATGGCGGTACTTTATTTCTAGATGAAATTGGTGATGTCCCCCTTTCTATGCAAGTAAAACTATTGCGCCTTATCGAGACAGGCTCCTTTCGTCCAGTTGGATCATCGACCGTCAAGCACACTAATTTTCGCTTAATATGCGCGACCAACAAAAACCTAATGAACATGGTTAACAAAGGAGAGTTTCGTAAAGATCTCTATTATCGAATTAACGTCTTCCCTATCTATGTGCCTTCATTACGCGAACGCCGAGATGATCTATCCTTGTTAATCACCACCTTACTGAAGCGCATCAGCGAACGAAAAGAGTACCATCTTACTGACTCTGCGTTACAAACCTTAAAGCAATATGACTTCCCGGGCAATATTCGTGAGCTTAGAAACATCCTTAATCGTGCCATTATCCTGACTGACACTAATGTGATCGAACGCAGTACAATTGAAGAATGTTTAGAGATCGATAAGGAATCTGACCAACAAGAAACTATTTTTCTAGTACCTGAATCAGAGTCAAACGCTGCCCGTGAATGGGTCGACTTAAAAACAGCAGAGAAACGCTATTTATCAGACCTCATGTCATTTCATAATAATGATAAAGAAAAAGTAGCGAGCATCGCCAACATCAGCCTACGCTCGTTATATCGAAAGCTTGAATTATCATAGTAATTACTAATGAGACAAATAGTAAAACAGTGATTGAAATTAACATTAGATAGCTCTAATGTTTATAGATCAAGCAGAAACACTTACCGTTAACTACCTAAGTAAATATCACTCGAAGGAGTACCGTTATGTCGTTACGCATTAATGATATTGTTCCAAATTTAGAACTTGAAACAGATCAAGGAACATTCAAATTACACGACTGGATTGGCGACAGTTGGGCTATTTTATTTAGCCACCCTAAAGACTTCACTCCAGTTTGTACGACTGAATTTGGTGCCGTTTCTCGACTTTCTGCAGAATGTCCCGTCCTGAAATAGGTTTACACCTAGGAGACCTATTTTAGGACGAGACATACTAACAAAGCGTCACCACAATGCTTTCTATCGTGATGATGTTTTAGTCACTCAACTGGAATGATACTGGTAAGGTGATTTTCAAAGACTTCTCAGTCATATCATCAGAAAATCTAGGCAAAGGGACTGCTCGTTTCAACATATCCAAAACAGCCTTATCTAAACGATGATGCCCCGAACTTTTAATGATTTTCGCATCAGACACCCCACCATTCGCATAAGCCATAAACGATAAAGTAACAACACCCTCTTCGTTTCGACGACGAGAGGCCCGTGGGTATCGTTTGCTTTGTGCCAGCGCAGAAGCCAGCAAGGTAAAGTACTTAGCTTTTGCGCCCGCATGACCACCAGTCGTAGCCGCATGGGACTGACCCGTCGTTGCCTTTTGATTTGCTTTGGAAACTGGTCCCTTATTTATTGGCTTAGCATCCGCTATTTGTGTGTCTTTTTGCGTTGTTTTCACGTCAATAGACTTGAGGGGCGCATCCTGCTTCTTCTTTGGCTTCACTTTTGGCATCACAATGGGTGAAGTTTGTTTTACAACCACTGGTGGCTTAGGTTTAATCACAAGCTCTGGCTTTTCTACAGTGTCTGGTTTCGGTTCTTTTATTACCACCGTTTTTTCTTCTATTTCTTCAGACTTCTGCTCCTCTACAATATCTGGGACTTCTTTTTCTGGCTCTTCTATCGGCTCTACATTAGTTTTGGGTGCAGTGACTGCCTCTTGCTGAGCTACCCTTGTTTGCGCAGCGGCCCCCATATCTCCAATCATGCCAAGATCAAATTGAACGCCTTGATCGCCCGGCGCCTTACTGCCTTCCAAGGGTTGGTAAAAGACCGTATAAAAAACAATACCATGTATAAAAATAGCCACGCAACCTGCGATCAACCAATGGCGCTTAGACATCATTTCGACCCTCTTTGTAACTGAGTGGCTAAGCTAACTTTGGTTAATCCTGATGCACGAATTTCGTTAAATATTGGGCGCAATGTCTCTACCGGAACAAGGCCATCTGCTTTAATTTGAACCCAAAATTTTTCTTTGTCTTCTACTCCTTTAAACTGACTTTCTAAGGCAGGCTTTATCGTCTCAAGTGTGGCCAATTTATCGTTCAAATAAATCTGTTTATTTCCTCCTACAACAATCAAGACGTTCGGATCTGTCGCTGCCTTATGGTCGTTAATGGAGCTGGGTGGGATCACTGGAATAGGATCAGCTTTACGAATTTGCCCTGCCACCATAAAAAAGACCAACATTAAAAACACAACATTGATCAGTGGCACCATAGCATCGTCATCGGTTTTATTTTTGACCGCGAATTTATCCGCTATCTTCATTTGTCATCCTTACTCGAAAACGCGTTCGCAATAGACACGGTTTTCGCACCACTTTCCTTGAGACGATCTGCTAAATTCATCAAAGTTTGTAGATTCACGCCATTTTCTGCATTCACAGAAAAGGCACTATTTTCATGATCTATAAACAATTTTTTAAACCAACGAGTATCTGACAAAGAATGGCTGACGCCATCTACCCATACCATTTGATCGTTCTGTTTTAACGTTAACACAACAAGATCATTATCCTTAAGGGGGGCGGTTTTATCAGAAGGAACCGCTAAAGGAGCATCCACCGTACGCCAAGGTACAAAACTAGACGTCAGCATGAAAAACAACAGCAAAATAAAAACAACATCAATTAGGGGGGTCAGACTAATCGCGGTCTTGCGCTTCGGCTGGCTTAAATTAAGCGGCATGCAAAACCTCTTTCGCCGCCTTAGTGACCAAACGTTCCGCCTCTTCGCAGGTAAACACCTGAGTGACAGCATCATTGATCAGATTAGAAATACGCTCAACCTTACGTTCTAACCAGCTGTGCATCGTTACGACAGGGATCGCCACCGCCAAACCAACTGCAGTGGTTAACAAAGCCTGCCAAATGCCCCCAGACAAAACCGATGGATCAACCTGATTACCTGCGCCTTCCATTTGTTGAAACGCCGTAATCATACCCAATACGGTTCCTAACAAACCAAGCAAGGGACTAAGAGAGGCGATAATTTCCAATGGACGAAGATAAGAACGCAATTGATTCAGCTTGCTCATTGCAAGCCGCTCAACCTCCTCGCGGATAAGAGCGACATCCATATTAGCGACTTGCAAAGAGCGAATAGAAAAGCCTACTAGAAAATCAACAGGGCGTTTTTCATCAAGCAGCTCAAGCGCTTCAACGGCATTATTGTTACGCCAAGCAATCAAGGCGATATCGACTGTATTGCGACTTTCGGCCCGAATTGAAGCAAATTGCCAAAGCTTCATCAGAACAATAGTTAAGGCGACAACAGAAAAGCCCATTAATATCCAAACTACGGGCCCACCGACCTGAAGGAAACCAATAATCTGTTGTTGTGCTGAATTATCCACGCTGAACTCCAAATAAAGGGACGATTAATTTTTTCAAATGATATTCATTATCAACAGTATTTTCAATACATTGTTGGATGCTTTTTGTTTTTTAAAACACTAAGGTAGTTAACAGAAATTTTTTAAAATGCTTACCCAAAGAGGGTAAATGAAAACAAGGAGTAATGATTTAGCGCGAGAGAATATGAAACCGACCCTACATCCAATACTAGATTACATAGGTGCCATAACCTTTCAAGTTCAGCTTACAAAGAAGAGATAAGAATGAAGGAAAATAGATAATTGGACTGTTTATTAATATTAAAGACTAATGTAAAGCCATATCTGAAATATGGCTTCCAACAGCATTGAGGTTTGGGAATGAAAGTTAGCGGCTAGGATTTGAGTTTTACAATGAAATTCAGTATTCGAGTGGCTAATTTCCCATAGGGTGGCATTAAAAGTTTGGCACTTGAGATATTCGCTTGATAGAAAACAGGCCGCATTTTTGAAAACGTAACAAAGCCTTCATAGCCATGATAATGACCCATGCCACTGCCTCCGATGCCCCCAAAAGGTAGGTCATGCTGACCCACATGAAACAAGGCATCATTTACCGATACACCACCAGAGAGAATCTTGTCTATATAGTGACTTACTGTTGTTTTATTATGACTAAATGGATAGAAAGCTAAGGGGCGATCACGCTGTACAATGTAACGAATTACCTCATCAGCCTGCTGATAGGTTTTTACCATTAAAATAGGCCCAAACGTCTCCCGCTGGCTGATGATCATGTCATCTGTCGCACCTAAAATTAACATCAATGGGAATTTTCGAGTCTTAGCATCAGGCTCTTGCTCACTTAAATTAATAACACTCGCACCCTGTTTTCGAGCATCATCAACGGTTTCGAGCAAGCGAGTAAAGGCGGTATTATCTATAATCGAAGTGTAGTTCTTATGATGAATATCTGAGCAGCGCTTCTTAACCCATTTTTTACAGGCCGCTATAAAAGGCGCTAATTGTGTTTGATGCACAAACGTATAATCGACCGTAGTACAAATCTGCCCCGCATTAAATTGCTTAACGAACATGATCCTCTCAACTGCTTTTACTAACGGAAATTCTGGATCAATCACCGCTGGGGATTTTCCCCCCAACTCTAACGTAACTGGCGTTAAGTTAGACGCACAAGCGGCCATCACTTTTCTGCCAGTCGCACCTGATCCAGTGAACATTAAGTGATCAAATGGTAACGCTGAAAAAGCAATACCCACCTCACCCGTTTCCGTGAAAAATTGCAGTTTGTCTGAGCTAAAATACTTCGGGCTCAATACTTTACATAACTCAGACAAAGACACCGAATTTTCCGACATTTTAACCATGGCTCTATTTCCTGCGGCAAAGGCAGCAGACAACCCTGAAAAACTTAAGTTAAGTGGAAAATTCCAAGGAATAATAAATCCAACAACCCCAATACCTTGGGGAATAACTCGATTTTTAGCGCCCAAATACAAGCTATGATCCACGCTGCGCTTTTGAACACGCATCCATTTTTTTAGATGCTTAACCGTACTGGTAATATCACTGATCACGGTGATCACTTCAGCCAACAACGTTTCATGGTATGAGCGATTGCCATAGTCTTGATTGATCGCCTCAATGATTGCTTCACGATTTTCGGTCAATAATAGCTTCAGATTAAGCAGATGCTGTTTTCGCTCTTCATAACTTTCTTGCCCATGCACAGCAAAAGACTCTCGCTGCTGAGCAAGGCATTGGGTCAGTTCGTCTGTTGTGTTCTTTTCACACAATTCGAGGGTGTTAAGCGCAGTCGTGTTGTTCATAACTAATGACTCTCAGCAATAAAAAATGTTATGACACCTTAAGATAGAGCTATGATAGCCCTCGGTGCAAGGCAATAAACAGCTTAACCATTATTTATCATTTATTGATTCTTAACAAAATAGAAAAGACAATTAAACACAAGCCCAACAAAATCGACATTATCAGGCATTGTAAAGATAATACTATTACTGCAGCTTATAATTACTCTCTTCTGCATAGTAAATTTTAGTTCCTTAAACGAATTAATCTGGTACTGTTTAATTAACCAATTGTTTTCTAAAGGATCTTAGGTTTCCTAAGCTAGAATACGGCCATTTACTCCAAATTTTTGGATTATTACTAAAATCAAGGATTGATAAACCATGAAAAATCACAGCCAACTGATCACCTGTTTAATCAAAGATTCTATAAAGCAAAGATAGTATCGCCCCTTATTCTGTATGAGAGTGTCACAGGAGTTATGATGTCTACCACTCATCCAAAACTTATAAGAATTCTGATCGATCAAACGCCTAGAGCAATGGTTGCAATGCTGATCGTTACTGCAACGTATTTTTTGATCTTTATCAAATATATACCAGCTATAGATTTAGTTGCCTGGTCTTTTCTTCAGATTATCTTAGCTGCATTACGCATGCATAATATAAAAAGCTTTGAGAAAAACTTATCATTAGAAGATGAAAAGAATATAGAAAAAGATGAATGCTTTTTTATAATTTTAAATCTATTTCAGGCTTCAACATGGACGATATCATCTATATTAGTAACAATTTACGCACCTGAGCCTTATGAATTAGTCAGCTTGTTAATGATCATAGGTATTATCACTGCGGCTACATTATCTATGTCTTCGTTGCATAAAGCGTACTTAACTTTCTTCTTTGCTATGATAATCCCACAAATAATCATTTTGCTCTATCATGGGAAACATCAGCACCTTGCTTTAATCGCACTCATCTTGATTTATATACCAGCGACTATTTTATTATCAAAATCTATATTATACAGCCGCATATCAAGCATTAAAGCTCATGATGAATTAGAGCAAAATACTGAGAAATTTAGAAAGCTATCAACCATCGACAATCTTACAGACATATATAATCGGAGATATTTTTTTGAAATATCTCAGGATATAATTTTATCCTCCTATATGGAGCGTAAGAAAGTATCACTTTTAATGATTGATATTGATCATTTTAAAAAAGTAAATGATAACTACGGCCATCATGCTGGCGATTTTATCTTAATGAGTTTAGTGAAAGAAATTGAAGCAATCATACGCAAAGAAGATATCTTTGCTCGTATTGGGGGTGAAGAGTTCGCTATCTTGCTTAACCATACGTCGCTTTATGATGCGAAGTCTATCGCAGAAAAAATACGCATATCGATAGAAAATGAAATTTTTTATTATAATACCACTCAGATAAAAATAACGCTTAGTATTGGTCTATCTAACTTGAATGAAGAAAATACATTAATAGACCACTTATATAAAAAAGCGGACCAACAGCTCTATATCGCTAAAAAGAATGGACGGAACCGTGTATGTTACTGATAGTCTAAATAATAAATCAACATCAGTTGATTATAGAAGTAGTTCGCCCTGCCAGCGACCAGATTTCCATTCTGATTTCGTCACCTCCTCTATTAAGGGTATAACCGCCTTAAGTATAGCCGTTTGAGGACGCTCCGTTGAGATCGATACATAAACATTTCGCCATAATGTCGGCTTTATAACTTCTATTGCTTGGACTTGGCTTGTTTCCTGTAAATGATAAAAAGCTGATGTTGGGGATAGTAAAGCACCATAGCCATCAATGACGTATCGCAAAGTAGTCATTAGCTGACCGAAGGCAGGTTTATGACGCAATTTTATAGTGGTTTCCTCCTCATATTGACTTAACAGATACCCTAGAGAATCACGCACACCTGTGATCATCACATCATGATTTGCTAACTCTTCAAAGGTAATCGTCTTTTTTCCAGCTAGACGCTTATAAGATTCAATTTTTGGATTATGCCCTATCGCAAGAAAAAGCTTTTCCTGAAATATTTTTGTTTGTTGTGTCAAACTGCTATCAGAACCATCTGGAGATGAAATAGCGAGGTCTATTTCGCCACACTGTAATTGGCTTGATAAAACATAAGAAAGGCCAGTATGAAAGTCTAATTCAATATTAGGATAACGCTGATTAACAAGAGCTAATAAGGGCACTGAAACAATATTGCCAATGGGCTGCGTCATTCCAATAGATAAAACCCCTGATGGTTCATTTTCAAGCTGCTGAACGTCACATTTTGCCTGCTCTATATGCCGAATTATTGACTCTGCATGCTCTCGAAATACATGGCCACTTTGAGTTAATACAACGCCTCGAAAGCTACGAATAAATAAACTAGCGTTAAGTTCATGTTCTAAGTTTTCAATTTGTAGACTAATACTTGGCTGTGCCACATCCAACGCTCTTGCCGCTGCAGCAATGCTACTTAGCTCTGCAGTCTTCAGAAAAAACATAAGCTGTTTACTGTTCATACGCCCCTAGCTACATAATAAATATTGAACCACAGCATATTTATTATAGTTTTTTATAGCCACCTTTTTCTTTATTCTTCTAATTAAAATAACAATACAAAAAAAGTGAGTATGAGATGTCTTCAAATAAACGATATTTTGAACAGCCTAGTCGATTTAGTAATGAGGAGTGGCAAGCTCGTCTTGATTTAGCCGCCATGTATCGCATCTTTGCCTATCTAAAATGGGATGAGTCTATTTATAACCACATTTCACTGCGGATCCCAGGTGACGATGATCACTACTTGATAAATCCCTTTGGTTTGCATTACAGCGAAGTATCAGCCTCAAACCTCGTCAAAGTAGACCTAGAAGGGAATATCATTGGTCATTCAGATTGGCCAATAAATCCAGCAGGATTTACATTTCATAGCGCCATTCATGACAAGGTAGAAAGTGCTCATTGTGTCATGCATGTCCATACCACTTCGACATTAGCAGTCTGCTGCTTAGAAGAAGGTATTTCTTATAGCAATTTCTACTCAGCTCAAATTTTCGACAAAGTCGCCTATCATGATTTTGAGGGTATAACGCTGCATATGGAAGAAGGTCAACGCATTTTAGACAGCGCAAATGGAAAGCCCATTTTGATGTTACGCAATCATGGCCCAGTTATAATGGGAGCAACATTAGCTCAAGCGTTTGCTTTAATGTGGCTTGTTAATCGAGCCTGCGAAGTTCAATTGGCGTCTATGTCGATGGGAAAAGTACGAGAAATACCAGAAGAAATATGTCGAAAATGCACAGCTGATTCACTGCCACTTAATCCTAAATACGGTGCAGGCGAGGATGTTTTTGCGGCTATGAAGCGCATCATTGATAAACAAGATCCTTCATATAAACAATAAAACCGATGTACACGTTATAAATAAAAACCGCTATGATATTTTCATAGCGGTTTTCATAATAATTGATCAAAAAACAGTCAGCCTATTGGCTTAACTCATTCATATTTTTTCTAAAATAAGCCAATGCCCCTTTTGCATCAACTTTTCGGTCAGCAACAGACTCAATCCATGTTTGATCCATTCCTTCCTCTAACTTGTGTACGTTTATTACTCTTGGGTCATCTTTAGCTAGATACACCACATTCACTCCACTTGCTTTCGCAGCAGCGATCCCTTCTTTGTCTGCTTCTCCCCAAGCAGCCCCAGCCAATTTTGACAATTTCTCACCTGAAACGCTCATGATCGCGTCTTGATCTTTTTTACTGAGACTATCAAATGTATCTTCATTCATTACGATACTAAATGCTGTGGTATAAAGCCCTTTAGGAAATAAAGTCAAATTGGTAGAAACTTCACTCAAACGAAGTGTTTTTTGCTGTTCCGCTGGCAAAAAAGTCCCATCAACCACACCTTGCTGCATTAGTTCATAAGATTTAGTTGCTGGTGCCGAGATAGGTGTTACCTGTAAACGCGCAGCAAGCTCATTAACCAAGCCTCCGCCCACGCGCATTTTCTTGCCCTTCAAGTCCGCCAATGAGTTCACTGGAAATTTTGTTTGCAACTGACCTGGCCCATGTACAAATAGAGCAAGTAACTGAAGGCCTTGAAATTCTTTAGCCGGCTTAAAAAACGCTTCATATGTACGCCACAAAGCGACGGATCCCGCTTCAGCACTCGTAATTTCTCCAGGTATTTCAGATACACTAGCCAATTTAAAACGCCCAGGAAGATAAGCATTAACACTAAAACCCACATCATACACACCATCTTCTACTGCATCGAAAATGGTCTTAGGCGCACCAGTATAATTCTCAATATCCACTTTAACACGACCTTCTGTCGCCGTTTCGACCCATTTTTTCCATGTTGGCCATACCACCGCATTCTGAGCACTAGTCGGTGGCAACCACGTAGCTACGTGCAATGTCGTCGTAGCTGACGCAGCGCCTGACACAGATAATAGACCGACACAGAGGCCTGAAAGTAAACTTTTCTTAAGATTAATCATATTTATTATTCCTATTTTTATGATTCGTTGTGTTGAGAATGACTCGTTCCATTACTTTTTATATCTATCTTGATATTCATAATACCGGTACTTATTTATAGAGAAGATGTGGCAAAAACATTGAGACCTGAAACACAAAAACAATGATCAATAGCCTGATAATGTCCGCACACCAAAATGGCGTTACTCCTTTAAAAATAGTACCCGCTTTAACGTCTTTTAAGACCGCACTTAACACGAAGACATTCATCCCCACTGGCGGAGTAATCAAACTGATCTCAGTCACCACTACAACCACAATACCAAACCAAACAGGGTCGAACCCGAGACTGACCACAAGCGGATAAAAAACCGGCACAGTCAGTAACAGCATAGAGAGACTCTCGAATACCATACCCAGCACGATGTAAATGCCTAAAATGACCATAATAACCAGCATCGGAGACAAGTTCAGCGCCGTAACAAAACTCAACAAGGCGTCTGGCAAGCCCGCACGGTTAATAAAATCTGAGAATATAAATGCCCCAATCACCACACAAAATAACATCGCAGATGTTCGAGTGGTGTCGACCAAGGTTTCAAAAATCGCCCCAAAACTTAAGCAACGTCGCGCTAGACCAATAAGAAGTGCACCACCAGAACCAATACCTGCCGCTTCCGTTGGGGTGAATATACCTAAATAGATCCCGCCCATAACAACGGTGAAGAGTATTAAAACGCCCCAAATACTTCTTAATGCAATCAGGCGTTCTTTATACCCCATTTTTTCGCCAGCAGGACCCGCAGATGGATTACGCCACACCACATAACGAACCGCACACATGTACAAAACAATACCAAGCAGGCCCGGAATAAATCCTGCGGCAAAGAGCTCACGGATGCTGGACTGAGTTAATAGTCCATAAATCACTAAGATAACGCTGGGGGGAATTAAAATCCCCAGTGTTCCACCGGCGGCAATCGAGGCCGTAGCCAGACTATCCGCGTAGCCAAACTTACGCATCGGCGGCATGGCGACTTTAGCCATGGTGGCAGAGGTCGCCAAACTGGAACCACAAATGGCAGAAAAACCACCACAAGCCAACACAGTAGACATCGCCAGGCCGCCTTTACGGTGACCTAAAAAAGCATATGACGCGTTATATAACTCTTGAGACAATCCCGTTCGAGTGACTAAATTCCCCATCAAAATAAACAACGGGATCACCGACAAATTATAATCTTGTACTGTTTCTATAACGCGGTTAGAAGCCAGCGTTAATGAAGCGGTCCAACGAAACGAGAAGACATTATCGAAGCTTAATCCCTGCAAAATAGCAAAGCCAAAGAAGCCCACGATACCCATTGCAAATGCGATCGGCATACGCAGAACTAAAATCATCAAAAGAAGAACAGCAAAGCCTATTAATACCACCGTCATACTATTCTCCAACCGTTTGTGTAACAGGGCTTTCTTTCAGCACCCGATAAGCGCCATACGTCAGCATGCATGCTGCCGTCACCCAACTCATAATGGCAATGTACTGAGCCAGATACCCTGTCGGTATATGCAAGTACTCAGTCACTTCGCCACGACGAAGTGACCGACCTGCAAGTTCATAAATGCGTACCGCTAAGAAATAAAACGATGTGGAGACAATAAAGACGGAAAAGATGCCAAGGACCTTGATGATGCGATGGCCTAAAATATGATCCAAGAGATCCACCACCACATGACTTCCTCGCCAAGTGATCACGGGCATTTGAGCAAATACCATGATCGCCAGCCCCATTTGAGTAATTTCAAATGCCCCATTAATAGAATTATTAAACAGATATCGTCCGATGACATCGCAGCATGTCAGCGCCATTAAAAAGAATAAAACGGCGGCTGAAATGCCTTCTAACAACAATCCCACCCAGCGATAGATGTTGGGTTCTGGATAATGTTTTTCTATCCATCCACGTAATGACATGGAAACTCCTATGTTTTTTTATTATTGTAATTAGGTCATATAGACAATGTCATCGAAAACACTATTTTCAATTGGACTGCTTTTTAACCAAGGTCAAAATATCATAACTTGCGACTAATTCATCGTCTTGATTTGTTACTTGAACATCCCAAACGACCACACCTTGAGGCTCTCCTTTTGGACTAACTTTACCTTGGTCTATTTTTCGCTTACACGTTAAACGAGCACGAATAGTTGTGCCAATCGGTACTGGTGTAATAAATCGCAAATTATCCAAACCATAATTGGCGAGTACAGGACCTTCGCCAGGTGATACGAACAAGCCAGCAGCGGCAGACAAAACAAAATAACCATGTGCAATGCGTTGCTCAAATTGAGACTCTCGTGCGGCAATATCATCAAAATGCATGTAAAAATGATCGCCAGACAAACAACCAAAATTAACAATATCCGCTTCTGTCACCGTTCTACGGTGCGTCACTAAGGACTCGCCAATTTGGAGGTTTTCAAAGTATCGTCTAAAAGGATGCACTTCCGTTTCAATCGTCGCTCCGCCACGAACAAATTCTTTTGTGACAGCACCCAACATCGTTGGGGAGCCTTGAATCGCAGCGCGTTGCATATAGTGCGTAACGCCACGAATACCGCCTAATTCTTCACCACCACCCGCTCGGCCTGGTCCGCCATGTTTCAGCATTGGCAGTGGCGAGCCATGACCCGTTGATTCTTTAGCCGCTTGTTCATCCAATATATGAACACGACCGTGCCATACAGCTAGTTCTGGGACCACAACAGCCGCGACGCTAGGATCTTTCGTCACTAAGGTAGACACGAGAGAACCTTTACCACGAGCGGCTAATAACACAGCATGATCCAAATCTTTGTATGCCATTAATGTACTAATAGGGCCAAAGGCTTCGATGTCATGCGCACCGCCTTCTGCATCCGGATCATTGCTTAATAACAAAGTAGGTTGGCAAAAAGCGCCCTTGTCCGTTCCAGTACCCACCAATTCAAATGAGTCAGTGCCACCACACAAGGTACTGCTTGTTTTAAGTAACGTATCTAATTGTTCCAATACATCTCTTTGTTGATCGTGAGAGGCCAATGCCCCCATGCGAACATCATTGATTCTCGGATCACCAACCGTCACTTTAGCCAAACGCGCTATTAAGCGTTCAGACACTGCTTCAATATGATTCTCAGGCACTAACACTCGGCGAATAGCGGTACATTTCTGACCCGCTTTGGCGGTCATCTCACGCGCGACTTCTTTTACAAACAAGTCAAATTCAGGGCTATCAACAGACACATCTGGTGCTAAGATTGCACAATTTAATGAGTCAGCCTCTGCGTTAAATGGCACTGAATTATTAATAAGATTTGGGGTTACTCTGAGTTTAGCCGCTGTCGCTGCAGAGCCGGTAAAAGTCACAATATCTTGGCCATCTAGACGATCAAGTAGATCACCCGTTCGCCCAATCACTAACTGCAAACTTCCCTCGGGTAAAAATCCGGATTGTTGCATTAAACGAACACACGCTTCGGTAAGGAAAGAAGTAGACGTGGCAGGTTTAACAATACAAGGCATGCCAGCAATAAAGTTAGCTGCAAATTTCTCAAGCATTCCCCAAATGGGAAAGTTGAAAGCATTGATATGCACAGCCACACCGTGGCGTGGCACTAAAATATGAGAACCGTAAAAGTGGCCATCACGCCCGAGAGGAATTGCATCGCCTTCGTGAATCAAATTACCAGAAGGTAACTCGCGACGTCCCATGCTTGCATAGGCAAACAGCGTGCCTGCTCCACCTTCAATGTCGACCCAGCTATCGGCACGAGTCGCACCTGTTAAGGCTGATATTTCATATAAAGATTCTTTGTGTTCAAGAATATATTTTCCAAGATCTCGCAAACAAGACGCTCTTGTTTGAAAGTCCATAGCGAGCATTGATTTACGCCCTTTAGTCTTTGCAAAATCGATCGATTGGCCAAAATCAATAACATCTGAATGGGTCGTGTAAATAACCTCACCAGTAATAGGGCTCAATAGAGATTGCTTAGCTTGTTGACCTAGCCATTGTCCGGCAATGAAACTTTGTAAAATAGGATGATTACTCACAAAAAAACTCCGTAGACGACACGCGTCTTCATTTTTATTCTAATGTTTTAACAAGGCAAAATACGATTATAAAAGGGTTACACTTCATCAAAATCCAACACGACCTTTTTGGATACTGGATAAGATTGACAAGATAAGATGTAACCCGCCTCCACCTCGTAATCTTCTAAACCGATACTGATGTCCATGTCTACTTCACCCTCAATAACCTTGCATTTGCAGGTCGAACAAACCCCAGCTTTACATGAAAAAGGCAAATCAGCGCCATGCTCATTACCAGCGTCTAACAAATTAGAGGTGTTTTGTTTTAAGGTGAATTGCTGAACGCTGCCATCACGGATAACGGTAATATCAGATTCATTAACACTGGCGGGTATGGCGGCACGTTCAGCACGCTTGCGCTCACTGCCCACGGCAGAAAATAACTCAAAATGAATGTTAGCCGCTGGCATACCGGCTTCAATCAACTCATCACGTACGGTTTCAGTCATCACCTGAGGCCCACAAATGAAGGCACCGTCTAAAGACTTCGCATCTACCCATCGAGCAAACAAGACTCGGCATTTTTCTGCGTCAATATGGCCGTTATAAAGCTCTATATCCTGCTGCTCTCGACTAAAGATGAAGATCAGATTTAATCGCCCCATGTATTGGTTTTTTAAATCTGTTAATTGGTCACGAAACATAGTCGAAGAAGTGGCACGATTACCAAACAACACGGTAACTTGACTGTTTGGTTCAGCAGCCAGTGTGGTTTTAGCAATAGACAATATCGGTGTAATGCCACTACCGGCAGCCACTAATAGATAGTTTCCATTGCGACTTGGATCCAAATCCGTATAAAAATTTCCTAAAGGAGGCATTACTTCGATTGAATCGCCGACCTTCAGTTGCTCATTAGCATAGGTAGAAAAAACGCCACCTGGCACGCGTTTAATGGCAACTCGCATCTCGCCATCTTCGATACCACTGCAGATAGAATAAGAACGACGCACCTCTTCACCATCAATAGTGGTACGAAGAGTCAAAAACTGACCTTGTTTAAAACGAAAGGTCTCTTCTAAAGCCGCTGGCACATCAAATGCCATCGAAATAGCATCACGTGTTTCACGATGTAGATCTCGTACCGTTAAAGTATGAAAGTGATTCATAAGTTCTCCGCTGCCACTTATCATTATTATTCGTGGCTTATATACATTTGAAATAGTCAAATGGCTCTAAACAGTCATTACAGCGATATAAAGCCTTACACGCAGTAGACCCAAATTCACTAATTTGTGCTGTGTTTTCACTGGCGCAAATGGGGCAAGACACGACCGGTTTCTCAGACGTTAAACTGCGCTTATCGGCGCTTCCAACCGGTGGTGAAATACCGTAAGCTTTCAATTTTTCGCGCCCCTCTTGCGTAATCCAATCGGTCGTCCACGCTGGGTCTAAACGCTGAATGACTTGTGTATTCACAAAACCGGCTTGTATTAAGGCATCGCGGATCGAAGTTTCAATCACTTCCGTTGCGGGACAACCTGAATACGTCGGCGTAATCAGTACATTGAGATGCCCATCACGCCATGACACGTTTCTCACAATACCCAAATCAAGCACACTCACCACGGGGACTTCTGGGTCCATCACATCCGCCAGAATAAGGTTTGCAAGAGGCAAATCTTGTTCGGCTTTAGGCTCTGCCTGCTGGTCAGTGACGATCAAGCTACCAAGATGCATCGGGATGCGCTCTTTGTAAAAATTGCATTTCGGCCAATAAAATCCCCAAGCACTCAGAATGCACACCGTTTCGACTGTTTAAGTAAAAAGGCTCTGCTGGGGCCGGCATTTCAAGGGTGGCTTTTGCTAACGTATCGCTCACCATAGACTGCCATTGATCCGACACTAGAGTGATATCGCCTAGCGTTTTATCTGCGCACAGCGCTGCTTCTTCTTCGCTGACTAGCAGTAAGTCATAAGTAAAGCGCCATACCGTATCAACAGCCTCTACCATTCTTTGGTGACTCTCTGCCGTACCATCTCCTAACCGCTCAATCCATTGTGATGAGCGACGTAAATGATAAGTCACTTCTTTGAGAGATTTCGTCGCAATCGCTACGACTCTTTCATCTTTCGAATCACGTAATTGAGACAACAGGTGGTATTGCCAAACGTCATAGAAAAACTGCTTCGCCATGGTGACTGCAAAATCACCATTTGGCTGCTCAACCATCAATACGTTGCGGTAATTACGCTCATCACGACGGTAAGCAAGCACGTCGGCATCAATCGCATCATCACCTATTCTCTCTGCGGCGTATTCCAACCAGTTGCGGGCTTGACCAACTAGATCCAAGCCAACATTCATCAGAGCAAGCTCTTCTTCTAACGCAGGTGCCTTGCCAGTCCATTCACATAATCGCTGAGCTTGTATTAATGCGCTGTCGCCCATTCGTAACAAAAACTCGGTTAACTCATCGTATTTATTCATCATAAAACCTACATATGTCCGACTTCTTCAGGCAACTTATAAAAGCTTGCATGGCGATAGACCTTATCTTCAGAAGGATCAAATAAAGGCTCTTTCTCATCACTTGCGGTGGCCGTTATCGCGGCAGAAGGCGTTACCCAAATACTGACGCCTTCATTACGGCGTGTATAAAGCTCACGTGCATTTTCAATTGCCATTTCCGCATCTGCAGCGTGTACGCTGCCCACATGCTTATGATTCAAGCCATGCTTACTGCGAATGAATACTTCGTATAATGTCCATTGAGACATAACAAATACCTCTCTAATTTATGCAACTGCTTGTTGTTTTTTTTGCGCATGTGCGACGGCGGCTTCACGAACCCAAGCGCCACTATTAATAGCATTGCGGCGTGCTTCAAGACGCTCTCGGTTACAAGGACCATGTCCTTGAATAACGCGGTAAAACTCTTCCCACTGGATCTCACCAAAATCGTAATGCCCGGTTTCTTCGTTCCACTTCAAATCAGGATCTGGTGCCGTACAGCCCAGTATTTCCAGCTGAGGAATGGTTTGATCAATAAAGCGCTGACGTAATTCATTATTCGTATGTCGCTTGATCTTCCATGCCATAGATTGAGCACTGTTTGGAGAATGTTCGTCACTTGGACCAAACATCATTAAAGCAGGCCACCACAGGCGATTAATGGCGTCTTGCACCATCTCTTTTTGCGCCTCTGTTCCTTGTTGCATCATATGCAGCAAGATTTCATAGCCTTGGCGCTGATGGAAGCTTTCTTCCTTGCATACTCGGATCATGGCCCGAGCATAAGGACCATAAGAGGTTCTTTGTAAAGGGACCTGATTGACAATAGCTGCGCCATCTACTAACCAGCCTACCGCACCCATGTCTGCCCAATTTAGCGTTGGGTAGTTAAAAATACTGGAATACTTAGCGCGCCCTGAATGAAGTTTTTCGATCTCCTCATCACGATCGGCACCCAATGTTTCCATTGCGCTATATAGGTATAAACCGTGGCCTGCTTCATCTTGGATTTTTGCCATCAACTGTAGCTTGCGCTTCAGTGTTGGTGCCCGAGTGACCCAGTTACCTTCTGGCAACATGCCGACAATCTCTGAGTGCGCATGCTGAGAGATCTGACGAACTAAGGTTTTTCGATAGCTATCCGGCATCCAGTTCTTTGCTTCAATTTTAATTTCAGCATCAATTCGTTCTTGAAAGGCACGTTCTTCCGGGCTCATTTCCTCAAGGGACTTAAGCTTCTTTGTCCCTGTTTCAACCTGTTGTGCATACATACTAAATACCCCTAAATAACCGTATATAAGAATGTCACTTAACTCAATAATGACACGTAAATTATAAAATTCAATATATTTATGTATCATATTGAGTCGTGGCTTTTCGCAGCGACTTTTCATGCCGCTCATATCAAAGAAAACAGCGTTAATAAATAAGGGTTAAGCTATGATTCTATTATCGTATACACGTTTCGCTTTACCTTCAGAACGAGTGATTGACCCTATATCTCTTACCTTAACGGCAATCGATATACCAATCGAACTTTTAACATGATGACACAATTGTTTTACCAAGTTCTGTATTTCTGAATCACCAATTTGAGAATGCTCAGGTCGCAATTCAACATGCACTTCCATTCCATCCATATTGCCTTTACGAGCAAGATGAATTTCATAGCTTTCAGAAAAGTGATTGATTTTAAGAATTTCCTCTTCTACTTGCGTAGGAAAAACATTAACCCCTCGAATAATCATCATGTCGTCGCTCCGACCAGTGATTTTATCGATACGGCGCATCCTTCTTTCTGTTCCTGGAAGCAAACGAGTAAGGTCTCGTGTGCGATAGCGAATCATCGGCAATGCTTCTTTACTTAATGTAGTAAAGACAAGTTCACCCATCTCACCATCTGGCACCAACTCACCTGTCACAGGGTCGATGATCTCAGGATAGAAGTGGTCTTCCCAAATCGTTGGACCACCCAGACTGTCAGCACATTCCATTGCGACACCTGGCCCCATAATTTCTGATAGGCCATAAATATCCATGGCGCGAATACCCATTCGTTCTTCGACTTTACGGCGTAACTCATTGGTCCATGGCTCAGCGCCAAAAATACCCAATCGTAGCTTCAGTGAATGCGGATCAATACCCTGACGTTCCATCTCATCTGCTAGATTTAGCATGTAGGATGGTGTCACCATGATGATATCAGGCTGAAAATCTTGAATTAAACGCACTTGCTTTTCAGTTTGCCCACCTGACATAGGAATGACAGTACAACCCAATCGTTCAGCACCGTAATGAGCACCTAAGCCACCTGTAAATAAGCCATAACCGTAAGCATTATGAAGTTTATCTCCACGACGACCACCAGCCGCACGAATCGAACGAGCAACAATATTCGCCCATGTATCAATGTCATTTTGCGTGTAACCAACGACGGTAGGTTTACCTGTTGTGCCACTGGATGCATGTAAACGAACCACCTGATCCATCGGTGTGGCAAACATGCCATAAGGGTAGTTATCACGCAGATCGCTTTTGGTGGTAAACGGAAGCTTGGCAAGGTCGTCAAGCGATTTGATATCATCCGGATGAAGCCCTAATTGATCAAAACGCTGCTTGTACATAGCAACATTGTCGTACGCATGCTTAACAGTCCATTTCAATTTTTCTAACTGATGCGCGCGCAGCTCATCAAGGCTTGCGGTTTCCATTGGATCTAGTTTTTCTGGATTAAACTGACTACGAATATCCATAATATCTCTCTATTATTATTTTTAGCTAAGATTTTTATTAATCTATAGAGCCTTATAGTAAGGCCCTATCATTAACTTTTACTGTCTCTGTCATGGCTTACGCCAGTCGTTCAATAACCATGGCAATACCTTGCCCAACACCAATACACATAGTACAGAGCGCATAGCGTTTATTTTTATCTTCTAACTCATTCAATGCCGTCGTAATAAGACGAGCACCACTCATTCCCAAAGGATGACCCAGTGCGATAGCACCACCATTGGGATTAACACGCGGATCATTGTCCTCTAGCCCCAGCTGTCTTAATACCGCCAAACCTTGTGATGCAAATGCCTCATTCAGCTCAATAACATCCATATCTTGCAGTGTTAAACCAACTTGTTTTAATACTTTTTCTGAGGCCGGTGCTGGTCCAATTCCCATGATACGAGGTGCAACACCTGCTGCAGCCATGCCTAATACACGGCCACGCGCCTTAAGACCATACTTATCCGCCATTTCTTGGCTTGCCAGCAACACGGCACAAGCACCATCATTAACACCGGATGCATTACCTGCCGTTACCGTTCCCGCGCCATCCTTACGAAATGGCGTAGCAAGTTTAGACAAGGCTTGTACCGTCGTATTTGCTCTAGGGTGCTCATCTTGATCTACAACAACTGGATCACCTTTTCGCTGCGGAATAGTCACTGGGGTTATTTCTTTCGCAAGGCGACCATTTTGTTGTGCTAGTGCGGTTTTCTGCTGACTAGTAACGGCAAACTGATCTTGATCTTCTCTTGAAATGTTAAACTCTTCGGCCACATTCTCAGCAGTCTCCGGCATGGTATGAACGCCATATTGAGAGGCCATCAACTTATTAACAAAGCGCCAACCAATCGTTGTGTCATACATTTCAGCATTACGTGAAAACGCGCTCGTTGCTTTTGCCATCACAAACGGTGCTCTAGACATGGATTCAACACCACCAGCAACCATCAATCCTGCTTCACCGGCTTTAATAGTACGAGACGCCAAACCAATCGCATCCATACCTGAACCGCACAACCTGTTTATCGTTGAACCTGGAACAGATTCCGGCAGTCCGGCCAACAACGCAGACATACGCGCAACATTACGATTATCTTCACCGGCTTGGTTCGCACAGCCATACAACACATCATCTACAGACGACCAATCAACAGAAGGATTGCGTTCCATTAAGGCTTTAATTGGAATGGCACCTAAGTCATCCGCTCGCACGCTAGACAAAGCACCACCATAACGGCCAATAGGTGTTCGTATCGCGTCAATAATTAATGCATCAGTCATTCTTTAACATCTCCTGGGAGAGAATCTCACCCTTTACTTGATAGGATTTACCATGAAAAATAGCGATCAATTGATCTTTCTGATTACGTATCTCAACATCATAATTTCCGGTTCGACCGCCTCGGCTTTTCTCAATACATTTCGCCGCCAGTTCATCCCCTTCGAATGCAGGCGCCACATAATCAATAGAACATCCCAAAGCAACGGTTGGCTTGTTATAGGTATTACAAGCAAACGCAAAAGCAGAATCCGCCAGTGCAAATAGGTAACCGCCATGACACGTTTTATGGCCTTGAACCATATAGTCTTTAACCATCATTTTTACTAAAGACTCACCCGGCGCAGAGTGTAATAACTCAATGCCCAAATGCTGTGTCGCTGCGTCTCTTTGATACAGTTCTTTTGCACACAACTGAGCCAGATGAAGTGCATCATTTTTTGTACCTTCATTCATGAAAGTTTCTCCCTTGTTCTGCAAGACGTTTTATAAGTAACGAGGCACGATAGCGATCTTCACCGTAGGAATGCTGCAAGGCATTAAGTACTTTCTGGATGTATTTCACGCCAATATGGTCTGCCCAAGCTAAGGGTCCTTTGGGGTAATTCACACCATATTTCATTGCTGTATCGACACCGTCTACACTGGAAACACCATTTAACACCGCATCAGAAGCCTCGTTCGCCAGCATCGCCACAGTACGCATAACAACTAATCCAGGAGAATCCTCGACCTCAGAAACGTTAATGCCAATAGAAGCCAGGCAATCAACGACCTTTTGAAAGGCTTGATCGGTTGTTGTATGTGCGCGTGACAAGGCTACGTGTGTGGTCTTTTGATAATCCAAAGCCAAATCAATCAATACTAAATTTTCAAGTTGCTCACTATTCGCTCGCTCGCTTGCCATTCGACCATCCGTTAATGCAAGCGTTGCCGCTCCAATTTTCAAAAAGTTATGAGAAGAGACAGGCCCCACATCAACACCAATCCCCGCACCTAACAAGCGAGTGACTAATCCAGACAAAACACCCAAATCACCCATGGCCACACACAATACAGAAGCAGTGTTGGTAGAGGCTAAAATACTAGGTTCTGGCTTAGTCGCCCCCTCATGATAAGAGTAGAAACCTTCACCACTTTTACGACCAAGATAACCGGCATCAACAAGGTCTTTTTGAATCAAAGAGGGCTGAAAACGAAAATCGCCATAATAGGAGTCGAATACAGAACACGTCACCGCATAGTTAACATCGTGTCCAATCAAGTCGGTTAGCTCAAATGGCCCCATACGAAAGCCACCAGAGTCACGAATTAATGAATCTAACGTTGCACAATCAGCCACCTGCTCTTGTTTCATCCGTAAACTTTCGGCATAAAAAGGGCGAGCCACACGATTGACAATAAAGCCTGGTGTAGATGCCGCGTAAACAGGCATTTTTCCCCATTCTGCGGCCGTCTGATAAATGGTTTTAGCAACCTCTGGTGAAGTCACTAAGCCAGACACCACTTCTACCAACTTCATAATGGGCGCAGGGTTAAAAAAGTGCATCCCCACAAAACGCTCGGGATGAGACATACCTGCTGCTAAACGTGTAATAGAAATAGACGACGTATTACTGGCAAAAATACAAGTTGAAGCACAGATAGACTCTAATTCAGAAAAAACAGACTGCTTAACATCTACATTTTCGACGATGGCCTCAATCACTAAACCCGTCTCTTTAAAATCATTCAATGACGACGCTACTTGCAGATTCGATACAATTTTTTGCACTTGCTCAGCGGTAAATTTTTTACGTTCAACCAAGCGACTCAGTTGTTTTTCGACGAGCTCAATGGCCGCCGCCGCTGCCCCTACTCGATTATCATAAAGCTTAACAATATGGCCAGCCTGAGCGGCTACTTGGGCAATACCTGCCCCCATGGCGCCAGCACCAATAACACCAATCAACCTTGACTTATCTAAAGCGGTCATCACTTATTCCCCTTTAAATTCAGGAGCGCGTTTTGCCATAAAAGCTGCAACGCCTTCACGGTAGTCCTGTGTCTGCCCGGCCAAGCGCTGTAAATCTCGCTCAAGCAACAAGTGTTCATGTAAACCATGATCAAACGTTTGGTTCAAAGCCCGCTTGATATACGCTAAGCCTTGGGTGGGTTGTGTGGCTAATTTTTGCGCAAGATCCAAAGCCTCTTGTCGCAGACTGTCATCTTCCACAACACGGTTAATCAATCCCATGTCTAACGCCGCTTCCGCCGTCACAGCCTCACCCAACAAAGCCAATTCTTTTGCCTTAGCCATCCCCACTAAACGAGGTAGAAACCAAGTACCACCAGAGTCAGGCACTAAACCAATTTTGCAAAACGCCTGAATAAACTTAGCGGAACGGCCCGCCATAATAAGATCACACGCAAGTGGTATATTGGCGCCTGCGCCCGCCGCGACACCATTTACCGCACAAATTACCGGCATTGGTAGATCTTGAATGGCTTTAATTAATGGGTTGTAGAATTTCTCAATAGAACGCCCTAAATCAGGTGATTCGGCATTGGGGTCTACATTACGATCAGACAAATCCTGACCGGCACAAAAACCACGACCTTCGCCAGTCAACACCAAGGCACGGACCTGCTTATCATTTTTAATAAGCTTAAAAGCTTCACGCACTTCTAAGTGCATGGCCTCATTGAAACTATTGAGAGATTTAGGACGATTCAGACTCAACAACGCAACACCAGAGGTGACTGAATATAAGATATGTTCGAAGCTCATTGCGATAATGCCCCTATTATTTTTGAATTATTGGCCGGTGAAAAGTAGTAAATTATTGACCGGTAAATGTCGGCTTACGCTTCTCTAAGAATGCAGCAATGCCTTCATCACGATCCTTGGTACCTGATAAAACAGTAAAAGCGTGCCTTTCAAAACGCAGACCCGTCGCTAAATCAGTATCCATGCCTTTTAGGACAGCTTCCTTAGCAAGCCTTACTGCTAAAGTGCTTTTCTCAGCAATGAGTGATGCAACGTCCATCGCTCGTGTGAGGGTTAATTCTGGCTGAGTAATTTCGCTAATCAGGCCCGCACTTTTCGCCTGATTTGCATCGATTGGCTGGCCGGTAAGAACCATTTGCATCGCTAGAGATTTACCCACAGCACGCACAAGTCGTTGCGTACCTCCGGCTCCAGGCATGATGCCAAGATTAATTTCAGGCTGACCAAATTTTGCGTCTGTTCCAGCGATCAGAATATCGGCATGCATTGCCAATTCGCAGCCGCCACCTAAACAGTAACCATTAATCGCCGCAATGAGAGGTTTTGAGAAATGAGTGATTCTTTGCCAGCTTTGCTGACGAGGGTCGTTCAATATTCCGACCATATCTCGAGACGCCATTTCTTTCACATCAGCCCCTGCGGCAAAAGCACGAGATGAGCCGGTTAAAACAACGACCTTAACCATTTCATTCGCTTCAGCATCATCGAGCGCTAAAGACAACTCGTTCAGCATTGCGGTTGTCAGTGCATTTAATGCTTCAGGACGATGCAGTTGAATTTGCTGTACACCATTTACAGGTGAAGGGACATTGAGCATTTCATATGCGCTATTGGACATCTGACTAAACTCTCTATTTATTTTTAATTGTCAGTCATATAAATTCAGATCAATGACCCAAATCAACATGTACAACCGTAAGATGCATCAAATAAAGACACAGAACAAGATATTTTTATATATTTTCCGTATCGCTTTTAGATATCGTTTCACAAAATCAAATAAAATCCTTAATAAACATAAACTTAAAAAATAATAAAATTAAAATTTCAAAATAACTCATCGATATGATGACATTTTTCTTAATTATAAAATGATTTCGACACGAAATTTATATATTATTTTAAAAAAATGAACCATATTTATAAAAACTAATACAAGATTAAAAAGAGAGTAAATAACAATGGCTTGTTACAAAATTGATGGCGTTACTCCTGTTGTCCATTCCAGCGCGTATGTTCACCCTACTGCGGTTCTCATTGGGGACGTTATTATTAAGCAAGGTTGTTATGTTGGCCCAGGTGCCTGCCTAAGAGGGGATTTTGGCCGCATTACCATGGAACAAGAATCCAATTTACAAGACAATTGCGTGGTTCATGGTTTTGCAGGCAGTCATACTATTATTGGAAAACATGGCCACATTGGTCATGGTGCTATTTTACATGGCTGCATTATTGGAGAAGACACACTCGTTGGTATGAATGCAGTTGTCATGGATCAAGCCAACATTGGGCCAGAGTCTATTGTTGCGGCGGCCGCTTTTGTCAAAAGTCATTTCTCTTGTGAAGCGCGCTCTCTGTTAATGGGTAGCCCAGCTAAGCTCACCCGACAAGTCAGTGATGAAGAGCTAAAGTGGAAACAAACCGGTACTCAAGAATACATTACTCTGACCTCTCGTTGCTTGGACTCAATGGTGGAATGCAATCCATTGGCAGAATTAGAGGAGAATAGACCAACGTTAAAAACAGGAGATCACGCTCTAAAAAAATAGAGCTTTAGGCTCTAGATCACATCGTGTTGAAACACAATTACGCTTTACTATCTCCACGTTGTTTCAGAGAATAGTCCTTTAAACTTAATACTACTGATAGCCTGTCTGAATGAATGAATTAAAAACACTAAGCAACTTACTGACACGTTTCCAGAGCCAAAAGCCAATCAGGGCATCTTCTCTGATTATTTCACTCTATGGAGACAGCATAGAACCACATGGCAGTACTGTATGGCTTGGAAGTTTGATTAATGCCTTAGAGCCTATCGGTATTAGTGAACGACTAATGAGAACATCCATTTTTAGACTGGCTCAAGATGGTTGGCTAAACAGTGAAAAGGTGGGCCGTAAAAGCTATTACGGATTAACGCATCAGGGACACAGGAAATTCGAGCAAGCCTTTCAGCGCATCTACAGTCCTAGCATACAGACATGGAATGGAAACTGGTTGCTTATTATTGGTTATCAGCTCAGTCCAGATGAAAAGAAACAGCTCATGGACGAACTCCAATGGCAAGGATTTGCCAGTGTATCAACGCAGCTCATTGCCAGCCCATGTTGCGATGTTAAATTGCTTAACAATATCCTGACCGCCCTTAAGTTTGAAGATAAGGTCATTGTATTTGAAGCGTCATCCAATACGCAGTTTAGTAATAAACCCATTCAAGAATTGGTTAAAGGCGCCTGGAACTTAGAAACGCTTGGCCAGCAATATCAAGAATTTATCGAATTATTTCAGCCTGTTTGGCAGGAATTGACAGAGTTAGAGCGGCTCGATCCAAAATCTTGTTTTTTAGCACGAACCTTGCTCATTCATGAATACCGCAAGCTGTTACTTAGAGATCCACACCTTCCAAGAGAGCTGCTGCCCATTGATTGGGAAGGAAGAGCGGCGCGTCAGCTTTGCAGAAATATTTACCGTAGGCTAACTCCCGCTACTGAAAAGTGGATTGAGTTTAATTTGGAATCTGTCCATGGCCCGCTACCAGAAGCTAATGCTTTATTCTTCGAACGTTTTGGCGGCCTTAACTAGGCGACCTGCGCGACCACGAATTTCCTATTTTGTTATAGCCTAATCATTCTAGAGAGCCCTAAACCCAAGTAAAAGACAGAAGCCATCACATCATGATAGCTTTTGTCTTTATGGCATTATTCCCCCCAGTTTTCTATCACCTCAACAAAATGACTAAGGAATAAATTTGTCTGATACGCGTCCAGCGCTCTATGATCAATACTCAGTGAAACATAACATTTTGGACGTATTACCATCACATCTTCGCCATTCACTTCTTCAACCACTACTCTTTTCTCAAGTTTTCCTATACCTAAAATCGCGACCTGTGGCTGATTAATAATAATTGGCGTAGCAAATAAACTGCCTCCGACACCATGATTTGAGATAGTAAACGTACCATCACTCATCTCCGACATAGTGAGTTTGCCATTACGTGCTTTTTCCGTTTGCTGTTCAAGCACAGTGGCAATGCCAAACAAATTCTTTTCTTGCACTTGCTTAATGACAGGCACGACAAGACCATCGTCACCTAATGCAGTGCCGACCCCTATATTAATGTCGTCGAAGACCTCCAAATGGTCATCATAAAAACGAGAGTTTACTAATGGCACTTTTCGTATTGCCTGAGCGGCTGCTGCCAAGAAATAGGCAGTAAAAGTCAATTTCACCCCGGCTTCCGCAAACCCCATTTTGCACATTCTTCTATGTTCTATGACTCGGCCCATGTCCATTTCAAAAACACTGGTGACATGTGGAGAAGTATGTAACAAGCTTTCGACCATGTGATTGGCAATGCTTTTTCTCATGGATGTATGTGGAATGCTTTTACCATTTAAAGCACCTGTTTTAATAACGGATTCAGAGACAGTCGCTATGTTCACAGGACGCTGCACAGGCGCCGCATTATTTGATTTCAAGGTCTGATGATCATGAATAAAGGCCGTAATGTCATTTCTTGTTACGCGTCCGCCCTTCCCTGTCCCCACAATTCCTTCAATGTTTAAATCGTACTCTCTAAGCAGTTTTCTAACAGCAGGGCCAATAAGGTGTCGCTGACTTATCGCATCAGAGCAATTTTCTACTTCAATCGCACTTTCACATACAACTTGATCGTTATTTTCTCGTCCTTCTTGACGACGACAATCCAAATAACCAAATACCGTATCTTCCCCTACACTGTCTCCAGGGGCGATGAGGATTTTAGCAATCACACCACTCGCCTCTGCACATATCTCCATCGTGACTTTATCAGTTTCTAGTTCAAGTATCGGATCGCCCTGCTGAACACTCTCTCCCTCTTTTACCAGCCAGGTAGAAAGCGATGCTACAGTTCCCTCAAGTGTGTCATTAGGCAAGGTAATATTCATTGAATTCGTCATACTACGCCTCACACTTCAATCAAGGTTTGCATTGCTTGCGCAATGCTTTGTTCGTTTGGAACCGCACGCTCTAACAGTGAAATATTATGCGGATTAGGAATATCAGGCATGGTTAAGCGTTTGATCGGGGCGTCCAAACTAAAAAACAATTCATCAGAAAGCGTGGCCGCTATTTCTGCACCAAACCCTGCTGTTTTATTGTCTTCATGAACGATTAAACAACGGCCTGTTTTCTCAACAGAATTCAGCACGGCCTCTTTGTCCCAAGGCTGAATCGTTCTTAGATCAATCACTTCGATACTCATAGCTAAGCTAATCGCTGCTTTTTCACAACGCTCTACCATCGCTCCCCAACAAACCACCGTTAATGCCGTACCTGTTAATATGGTTTTCGCTTTACCAAAAGGAATCACGTATTCGTCCCCAGGGTAGGGCCTACGTGACCAGGCACCATCAAGCAAAGATCGATGCTCAAAGAAAATGGTTGGATTATTGTCTCTCAGTGCAAAACGAAGCAAACCCACGGCGTCTTCTGCATTGGAGGGCATGGCCAATTGCCAGCCAACCTTATGCGCCCATTCAACCTCATCACACATTGAGTGCCAAGGATCACCTCTGCGCGCAAAACCACCAGGAATCCTCACGACCATAGGCGCCGCAAATTGGTTATTGGTTCGCCAGCGCATGATACCCGTGTCGGTTAATTGCTCTGCAGCGGGTTCGGCATATTTACGGAATTGTATTTCTGGAACAGGCATTAAGCCACTCAATGCCATCCCGACTGAACGACCAATAATGCCCTCTTCAGACAAGCTAGTGTCGAAGACTCGATGATCGCCAAACTTACTATTCAGCCCCAGTGTTGCCCCATGAACACCCCCTTTCGGGCCTACATCTTCTCCAAAAACTACCACTTTAGGGTTTGTTTCCAATTCATAATCTAATGTTTTACGAATTGCCGTTAACATATTAAGTCGAGCCCCTTCAGGGCTAGGCTGATAACTCTTGCTCGGGAACTGGTGATGACTTGCCGCTAAACCACCTCGAAGTTGAACATGCCCTTCTTCTGAATAGACAAATTTTGTTAACTTATCCACGTCAGGTTCATTACGTTTTTTTGCCTTTTCTACGGCATCTAATACATTTTGATAACTGTCTGTTTCTAACGTTTCCCAATCACTAGCACTGATTAATTTCATACTAATAAGGTGATTTTTTAATTTAGGGAGAGGATCACGAGCTTGCTCACTTTCTATAAAATCAGGCGTTTTGTAGGTTTGCGTGTCTTGAAAAGTATGACCACATAAACGAGGAACTTTTAGTCTCAATAGGCAAGCACCCTGCCCTGATCGTACGTAATCAACCGCTTCTTTGATCAAAACTGGAGTGCGGATAGGATCAGTACCATCACCATCGATGATTTTTAAGTTTTTATACGCACTAAGATTCGCAACTTGATCACCACCGGGAGTTTGTACTTCTTGAGGAACAGAAATACCGTAGCCATTATCTTCAATGTAAAAAAGGTGAGGTAAATTATTAGTGGTAGATATGTTCAATGCCGCCCAAAAACCACTGGTCGACATGGATGAATCTCCTCCCATCGATACCGCAATCGCCCCTGAATAACGACGGTCATTCAATTGGTCTCTATGATAAAGAATTGATTGTGCCCAACCAGAAATAGGGGAATATTGCGCACCAACTCCACCGCACATTGGAAACAACATGGCACCATTTCTTTCAACATTAGGGTAATTACATACCACCCCGATGTCTCTCCCATCGCTGTAGCCACCTTCTTTTGCCATCGGTGCTGCAACCACCTCATCCAAACTTATACCAAGGCTCATGACAAAAGGTCTAGAACGATAATAGCCTGTGGCGGCATCATGAGGATGAGTCAAAAGTGATCCTAATAGAATCTGAGCAAAATCATGACCGCGAGCAGAAAATTGATTGAACACCAATTTTTCAGGGACGAGCAGCTTCTCTTCAATCTCATCTAAAGCACGAGATTTTAGCATTAACTGACTGACATTAAGCCAATCGACTGTTGGCTCATTTTTGAGGATATGACTTGTATCGTTGATTTCTTTCAATGCTTCGTTCATAGAGATACACCATTTGGTAGTCAGCTTTTCAGCTTTATTGTTATTAGAATGATGTAATCAATATTAACCATGATCGACGGAAATTTTCTTTCTTAATTGCCCAATATTAGGCAGACTAAGCAATAACGTTTCTCCAAATAACAATAAATGGAAACAATCTATGTTGGATAAGTTTGATCTAAATATCCTGTCAGCGTTACAGAAAAATGGCCGCCTCAGCAACAAAGAACTAGCTGAAAGCATTGGACTCTCTACAGCGCCTTGCTGGCGACGACTAAAGCATTTAGAAGATGAAGGCTATATAAAGGGTTATACCGCCGAGTTAAACGCAAAGAAAGTACATTTGAATGTGATCGCTTTCGCTCAAGTGTCCATGGATAACCATCACACAGAAACCCTCACCCCATTTCTCTCAATCGTTAATGACTGCCCCGAGATACAAGAATGTCATTCAGTCAGTGGTGACTGTGATTTCATGCTAAAAATAATCACTAGAGATCTGGATAGTTATGATGAGCTATTGAGTAAAAAGCTCTTACAAGCAAAAGGTGTGCGCTCGGTAAATACAATGTTTTCGATGAAACAACCGAAAATATCCAGAGAATTTCCTTTAAGTACATTGCTCATTACTGAGCATTCTTAGGGCACCATTACGAGACATTATCTTCATTTTGAACTTTACATATTGCTGCTTAAATTATGCATTTATTATCTCAATAGAATTAAATACAGCAATCATAATATATTTTTTTAATAACACTACATTGTGCGAAACGAAGTCACATTTATTCTCTAAATTTGGGCATTACTAAGGATCACCATGACGGCAACTGATTATTTAAATCAACTCAACCACGATTATCTTAAGGTTCACCGCGTTAAAGAGGATTTTTTTTGGGATACCTATATGGGGATAAGCGATGACAACGAAGGACCTACTCAAGCACAAACGAATTGGACAAATTTTTTAAGCGATCCCAAACGAATTGAAGCCATTAAAGCACAACTTTTCGCAGCAGAATCTATCAAAGAAGAAAACGAAAAACTATCAACTATCAAAGGCTTAACTGGCTGGTTAGCCATGTTTGAAGCTCATGCGATTTCTTCTCCTAAGGCTCAATTACTAAAAAACCACCTCATTCAAGAGGAAGCAAAACTGTTTGAAAAAAAACAACAACATGTGATGACTTATCAAGACGAGAATGGTCACTCAATAGAAGCTTCGTTAGTCTCTATACGTTCAGTTATTCAAACCAATGACATTGAAGCCACACGAAAAAGCGCACATCAAGCCTTGCTTGATTTAGAGCAGTGGGTATTAAACAATGGGTTTATTGAGTTAATAAAACTGCGCAATGAGTTTGCTAACGCTTTGGGATTTGATAACTTTTTTGATTACTCTGTACGCAAGGGTGAGCAGATGTCTAGTAATGAATTATTTTCGATTCTAGACGATTTTGAACAACGTACCCGCGAACGCAACCAGCGCAGCATGAGTGATTTGGCTAAAGAGAAGGGACAATCGGCATTATTAGGTCATAACATTTCCTATGCCTATGCTGGGGATGTGATGCGAGAACTCGATCCGTATGTCCCGTTTTCTCAATCATTACGACGCTGGGTTGAATCATTTGGTCGCCTCAATATTGATTATTCTGGCGCTGAGTTAACCTTAGATTTATTAGATCGTAAAGGAAAGTACCCTAATGGTTTTTGTCATGCGCCTATTCCCGCCTTCTATGATCAAACTAAGTGGATTGCTGGTAAAGTAAACTTCACCAGCAATGCTAAACCAGACCAAATAGGTAGTGGCTTCAGTGGTATCAATACCTTATTTCATGAAGGGGGACACGCCGCTCATTTTGCTAATGTCAAAATGAATGCTCCATGCTTTTCCCAAGAATTTGCACCAACATCAATGGCTTATGCTGAAACTCAATCCATGTTTTGTGACAGTCTGCTCAACGATGCCGATTGGTTAAAAAACTACGCAAAAGACACACAAGGTCGCGTCATCCCTGATGATGTAATTAAAGCAATGGTGGCAAGTAGCCAACCTTTTAAAGCTTACGAAGAGCGTAATATCGTGGTGGTTCCATACTTTGAACGTGCTCTTTATCAGCTTAGTGACGAAGAGTTAACACCTAAACATGTTACTGAATTAGCCCGTCAATGTGAAAAACGTATTTTAGGTGTTGCTTGTAGCCCTCGCCCTTTAATTTCCATCCCTCATTTACTATCAGATGAATCCGCTTGCTCTTACCATGGATATTTATTGGCTCATATGGCCGTGTACCAAACACGCGCTTACTTCTTATCGCAATTCGGTTATCTGAGTGATAACCCAAAAATAGGCCCCCTTCTCGCTAAACACTATTGGAATTGTGGTAACAGCCAAACCCATAACGACACAATTACAGCCTTAACAGGAGAAGGGTTTAATGCTAAATATTTAGCCGATGAATGCAACCTTAGCGTAGAACAAGCGTGGCATAATCAACAACAAAAAATAACGAGTTTTACACAACGTGAATTACTGGAACCTGAACCCTTGAATGCTTATATTCGAGTCGTCGATGGGGCAACAGAATTAGCCTCTAACCAAGAATCAGACCTGCAACTTTGCGAACAATTTGAGCGCTATATATCTGAACACTATGCTTGCTAAGAAAGGTCTAGTCCTCGAAGAAATTATCACGCGGGGTCGTATTAATAACCTAGGTATGTACGTAAGAAAGTAAATCGCAAAAAAGCCAGTGTTTAATAACACTGGCTTTATGGTGTTTTTACTAATTTTAGAGCAAAACAGACGTTTTACTACGATGCCTTATTTACTTAACTCGTCTACATTTTTTCTAAAATAAGCCAATGCCGCTTTTGCATCCACATCACGATCGGAAACAGATTCTATCCATGTTTGATCCATTCCTTCCTCTAATTTATGTACGTTTTTTACTCTAGGGTCATCTTTAGAAAGATATACCACATTCACACCATTCGCTTTTGCAGCCTGTATTCCATCTTTATCCGCATCGCCCCAAGTAGCCCCTGCCAATCTTGATAATTTCTCACCCGAAACACTCATGATTGCGGCTTGATCTTTTTTGCTGAGACTATCAAACGTATCTTCATTCATTACGATACTAAATGCTGTAGTGTAAAGCCCTCTAGGAAACAAAGTCAGATTGGTAGAAACTTCACTCAAACGAAGTGTCATTTGCTCTTCCGCAGGCAAAAAAGTACCGTCAACCACACCTTGTTGCATTAATTCATAAGATTTAGGTGCTGGTGCTGAGATAGGTGTTACCTGTAAGCGCGCCGCAAGCTCATTAACTAAACCACCGCCCACTCGCATTTTCTTGCCTTTCAAATCCGCTAATGTGTTCACTGGAAACTTAGTATGGAGTTGACCTGGTCCGTGTACAAATAAGGCCAGTAGATGAAGTCCTCTAAACTCTTGAGCGGGTTTAAAAAACGCTTCATATGTACGCCATAAAGCGACGGATCCCGATTCTGCGCTGGTAATTTCTCCGGGTATTTCCGCCACACTGGTTAACTTAAATCGCCCCGGAATATAAGCATTAACACTAAAACCCACATCATACACACCATCTTCTACTGCATCGAAAATGGTCTTAGGCGCACCGGTGTAATTTTCAATATCCACTTTAACACGGCCTTCTGTCGCTGTTTCGACCCACTTCTTCCATGTTGGCCATACAATTGCATTCTGCGGATTCGAAGGTGGTAGCCACGTAGCCACGTGCAATGTCGTCGTTGCTGACGCGACACCTGACACAGACAACAAGCCGATACACAGGCCTGAAAGTAAACTTTTCTTAAAATTGATCATATTTATTATTCCTATTTTTATGATTCATTGTGTTGAGCAAGGTATTCGGTCGATATATACAAGTATTCGGTCACTTCTCCATGACGAAGTGGCCGCACTGCAAATTCATAAATACGCACTGCTGAGAAATAAAATGGCGGCTGAACTACCATCTAACAAAAAAATTACCCAGCAATAGATATTGATTCGGTTCTGGGCAATGCATTTCAATCCATCCTCGCAATGTCGTAGAAACTCCTAATAAATTCTATGAATTATTATCTTTAGTTACCATGTTAACTAATGAGTTTTTAAAAACAATCAAAATAATACCGTCATCATGAAATACTCAACTCGCTTTAGTAGACCTTAGAACACCCTTATCTTGCAAACTAGATGTCATATTAATGAATTCCCAAGGAGAGGTTTCCGAACATCGCTCACAAACCACTTCAATTAATGCTGGCTGATTATTATTGATACACATTTCTAAAACAGGCTTGAGCTGCTGAGGAGTAAATACTCGATGAGCTTTTACATGACAACTTTCAGCCAGCTTGACAAAATCTGGGGTGGTTAATTCTGAACCAGAGAAGCGACCACCATAGCCCATTTTTTGATCTCGCATCACATTGCCATAACCTTGATTATTAAACACTAAAGTAATCAAGCCTATATTATGCTCAGCAGCAGTAATCAACTCCTGAACACTAAACATAAAGCCTCCATCACCGCACACAGACAAGACGACTTTATCAGGATTAGCTACTTTTACACCTAGCGCAGTAGGAAATCCATACCCCAAAGTACCTTGAAAACCAGCATCTACATAAGTTCTGGCTTTGAGTACCGGCAGGCCTCCAGCCCAAGTCGCAAACCCCATTTGTGATAATTCGGGAATGTAAAAACCATCCCTTGGCAATAGCTCCCGTATCACATTTAAATACGACAATTGAGGTTGAATTTTTTGAATGGCTTGCCAAGCAGTGTGTTTTGCACAAGCAATATCATCTAAGCGACGAACATCCGGCGCTACTTTATTAGACAACGCATCAAATAATAAGCGGCAAGCTTTAGCTGAATCCGCAACGATTCCAACATCTGGTTGAAAAATCTCCATTTGTTTAGGGTCAATGTCGATCCGAATGAGTTTAGGGCCGTAACTTGGTGCCGACTCATAGCTCATGTAATTCCCCCAACGCATATAAGGCATTTCTAATCTCGTTCCAATACCTATAAGCACATCAACCTCGTCCCATAATTCTCGGGCTGCAACAGGGGGTACCCCTAAAGGATGGTCTTCAGGAACGACACCTCGACCGCTACGAAACGCAGACACTGGTGCGTTAAATAATTGAGCAAGCGCCAGTACCTCTTCTGACGCATGCAGCGCACCAGAACCACACATGATCATAGGTTTTTTGGCATTAACCAGTAATTTAACCGCAGCATTAATCTCATCTAGATTAATACTTGGCTCTTTCTCTTCCTGAGTTTTAGGCTCTTCAATACTATAATCCGATATCTGAGCCATAGTATCCCAACACATTTCGACACTGACAGGACCAGGGCGACCGCTCTGGGCTAATCGAAAAGCCTCATTGACTAATTGTGACGTACTCTGTGAATCAGTAATCGTGATCGCTTCTTTTATTAAGGTACGTAACGTACCTGCTTGATCTGACAATTCATGTAAATGACCCCGCCCCTTTCCCATAAAGGAGGTTGGTACCTGCCCAGTTAATGCCACAAGAGGGCTACAATTGCCCATGGCCGTACAAAGCGCAGCTGTCGTGTTTAAAATACCAGGACCAGGTACAACAGAAAAAACCCCTGTTTTCCCCGTAGATTTAGCGTACCCCATTGCCATGTACCCAGCACTCTGCTCATGACGCGGTGTGATTAATTTGATGTGAGACTTATAGATACCATCAAACAATGGGTATATTTGAGCCCCAGGAATACCGAAAATAGTGTCTACTCCATTAGCGACAGTAGATTCGATAATGGCATCACCACCTGACATAGATTTCATTATTTTTATTCCTTTTTTAGAAAAATACTCTGTACGTATATAGCTATATTTCAGCAATAAGCTTTCAACTATCAGATATATTATGGGAAGCCTTAACACCCAACAAATCCTTAAAATATTGATTAGGTATAATGATTTTGTTATAGATTGATAAATCTATAATCAAGTTAATAAATAAACTGAGAAGGATTCCAATGAATATAAAACAACTTAACTATTTTTTATCAGTGGCTGAATGTAAGAGCATAGCCTCTGCTGCTAGGGAGCTAAAAATTGCCCAGCCTGCACTCAGCCTACAAATATCCAAACTAGAACATGAACTAAAAACAACTTTATTTAGCCGTGGTGTGAAAGGAGTTCAACTCACTGAGTCAGGAAATATTTTTAAAGAGCATGTACGTTTAATGCTCACTCAACTAGACAAGGCCGTAGCTGACCTATCTGAACTAGATGGCTCACCAAAAGGAACTATTATCATTGCTATGAACCAGGCAACAGATAACATTTTAGCTTTACCTTTATGCAGGGCTGTTGAGAAAAAATACCCCGAAATAGATCTCGATTTGAGAACTGGGTTATCTTATGAAGTCGTTAACATGCTAAAGCGAGGTGAAGTAGACTTAGCTATTATTTATGAAGATGGATTAAATTCCGACAATATAAATCGTGAGTTATTAATTAAAGAGAATCTATTATTTGCTACTAAACCAAATCATACGAACAAGTACCAAACTAGTATTGAATTCAACAAACTCACCGAATATGAACTTGTAATCACTTCTGAAAAAGAATCTCAAGGTTATATCATCGAAAAGTATGAAAGAAAAACAGGCATAAAACTTAATAAAAGACGCCCTTATGGTCAATTACTGACTAGCCTACGTTTTGCATGTGAAGGATATTGCAACTTATTACTACCCTCTTCAGCTTTCTATCATCTAGAAGATAATAAATTTATTAAAAGCTTAAAAGTTGTAGAGCCAGAAATATTCCGAAATGTCTATATAGCGACAGAGGCAAACCGACCAGTAAGAAACATAAGCCTTGAAATAATAAAAATAATAAAAAACCTAACAAAAGAATTTAATGAGAAAGGTATATGGCAAGGAGACTTGCCTTGACAAAGAATTAGGTGAAAACCCTCACCTTTAACTCTATATTTTTTTAAATAAATAGTCTTGAACTTGCTCTAAAGAATCATGAATTGATTTAATTTTATCAATCATTTCATGCTCTATTAGCATCACTCCATTAATATCAGTATTTTTTAATTTTTTATTTAAATCATTAATTTCTCCGAGTTCAACCCCAATTTTTATAAAACTAGGTAAAGCTCGAAAATCGAACTCATTATCGCTACCATGATAGTACCAGTCACCAAAATGAGTTTCTTTCACATCAACAACGTCCAATTTACTATGCTGTAATGCTGCAAGAAGTTGTCGTGATTGCCATTGATTGAGCTCCAACAATGCAGATGATGAGTGTGCAAATGCCATTGAGTAATAACTCGCTTTCATTATTTTTTCAGAATCATGTGTGGTCTTTGTAAAGGATTTCTCTAGCCACTCACTAGATTTAGTCAGAGTTAGAGCTGATTGGTATAATACATCAATTTGTTGACTGACTTTGTTCGTCCCATCATCAATTCCTTTTACCAAGATTGATATTTTTTCACTAGACTCCCTAGCTTTATTAGCCAACATTCTTACTTCATCAGCGACAACAGCAAAACCTCGTCCATGCTCGCCAGCACGAGCGGCTTCAATAGCCGCATTTAATGCTAACAAATTGGTTTGCTCAGAAATATTTTGAATGATATCTGTAAAACCTTTTATATCATTAGCTATTTCTTTCAAAGCATTAATATCTGTTAAGCTAAGGTGTGTTTTTTCAGCTATATCAGATATAGATTTCGTTAATTGAGCTATTTCTAACTTGTTTCGCTCTATATGCTCATTTGTACCCTCTGAGGCACTCATAGGTTCAAATAAGCATTCTGAAATTTTATTAATCGATGATAAAACTCGTGACTGAATAGTCTGTTGTGTAACTAATAATTGGTCATCTATAAAAGGGGGAGCAATTTCTATCGTAGGTTGATCTAATAGCAATTGTAATTCTTTGACTTTTAAAAATAAAATTTCGTTTTCAGATTGAGACTTTTCCAAACCTCGTTCAAGCATTTTTATACGCTTTCTTCCAAACATCTTTATATTCCTGCTATTCAACACTTCTATGTTCAATTATTAATTTCATTAGAAATATATTAAAAATGCCAAGTAAGTCTATTGACCTACTCGACATTTTATAAAAAATTAACTAATCAATCCATATCTGGTTCAAATAGGTTTCGCTTCATATAAAACTTAACCCAGAGTGCTGCAATAATTCCAACCACTAATAAAATACCACCTGCAATAGAAAAAACAGCTTTTGTCATATCAGGAGAAGGAGAATTATTTAAAATAACATAAACCATTGCAACAATACCTAAAATCTGTGGTACTGGGTAAAATGGTGTTTTATATGGGCGGTCATGGTTTGGTAGACGTTTTCTTAATACGATAACGTTTATGTGTGCAACAATATAAGCAAGAAGCCAACTGCTTGTTGCGGCTATAACCAAAGTGATTAATGAATCGATATCAAGAGCTATATATGGGATAGCAATAAATAATGTCATCATTACTATTCCAACCCAAGGTGCATCAAAACGATTTTTTGCTTTTAATTGTGGGAACGCTTGTTTTTGTTCAGCCATACCATGAAGCATTCTTGGTACTGAAGCAAGAACCGTATTAATGGTACTGCAAGTAGCCGCTATGCCCATAATAGTAGCAATAACTAAACCACTTGGCCCAAAGACTGCATTTGCGTAATCTAAATAAGGAATAGGTGAATTAGTTAATGTGTCAACATTAAGATATAAACTAGCGCCATATGCAAATAGCAAAAAGATAGTAAAAATCAAAAATAATGACCAGTGCATAGCTCTAGGGATATTTTTATGAGGATTTTTCACCTCATTGATCATGGGGCAAATAAATTCAACACCGACCATCAACCACATAGCAAGTGCTACATAACTCATAAATGAGCCATTCAGTACTCCTTCAAAGCTCCAATTAACAGTCTCTCCAGTTAATTGTGGATGGGGAGTAAATGTGCCAGTAATTGCAACAAGCCCAATAATAACAAGTGCACTAATGAGTATACATACAAGAAAGTTTTGCACTTTAGCAAATATATCGGCGCCAATAAGATTAGTAATCATCAAAATTGCTAGTATTATAAGCGGAGCTACTTTGCCAATAGACATATGAGGAAATAACTGGCTGAGCATGGCATCAACCAAAAACATTTCTACAGGTACAGCCAAAGCAGCGACAACAACATATCCCGAAAATACAGCAACAATAGCGGGAAAATGCCCGATTGCTTTTTGCGTATAGGTAGCCAATGTTCCTTCGTTAGGAAACATCAATGACAACTCTGAAAAGCTCATTGCATTAAATTGAGCAATAATAAACGCGGTAACCATTGCTGCTATAAAAGCCATCCCCCCCATGCCAATACCCTGAGTAGATGAAATCATTGACCCTTGAACAATCACCACCCCGATACAGACCCCCATCATGGTTAGAAAGCCTAACTTTTTAGTGGTTGAAGGGGTTTGAGAAGAGCTACTTGTTTTTATTTTTTTAGTATCACTCATTTTTTAACTACCTTTAGTGAATAAACATATTAATCAATTTAAAATCGATCAAAACGATAAGGGCTAGGATCTATAATAGGATTAGAGTTAGAAACAATATCTGCGGCAAGTTGACCTGCAGCAGGCCCTGTTCCAAAGCCATGCCCAGAAAATCCAGTTGCGACAGTCAATCCAGGAATGGATTTAATTCTGTCAATTATTGGTGTTGAGTCTGGTGTAACATCAATAACACCAGCCCATGATTCATCGATTTTTGCATTCTCAAATGCTGGCCAAGCATTTAGCAAATTTACCATCGCGTCTTTATTCAGTTCGTGATTTACCTTTGGTTCACGGACACGATTATGTTCAAAAGGTGAACTATTCGTTCCATTCCAGTGACGAGGCATAGATAAGTCTTTAAAAAACTCTTTACCAAATGACACCTTCAAAAAACCTCGAGAAGATCGTAGTTGGTCCTTATATTTCAAACCAATTTTAAAATGGTCCAAAATTATTGGAGCGTCTAGCCTGCCTCGTTGAGTAATGATGAAGCCACCATCTTGGTGCTTACGAAATGAAAAATCAGGTCCACCAACAGCAATATCAGTTGGACCTTCCATAGGTGTCGTTCGTAAAACAGAACAAATTAATGGTAATGTTGGTAACGAAACGCCTAAATTACCTAGGAACCGGCGAGACCATGCTCCACCTGTAAGTAACACTTGTTCACACTGAATTTCTCCTCGTTCAGTCATGACTCCGGTTACTTTTCCTCCCGTCATAACCAAGGTGCGAACAGCACAGTTTTGTACAATAATCGCGCCTTTTTCTAATGCACCTTTTGCTAATGCTGTGGTGGCTAGTGCAGGTTCAGCGCGGCCATCTGATGGCGTATAGATACCTCCTTTCCAATCACCAGTACCATTAGGCACTAATGCATCAATCTCTTTAACGCTCAATATCTTAGAGTCTAGTGACAATGAGTCGACAGATTTCAGCCAGTTTTCATGCATCGCCATTTGCTCATCGGTCTTACCCAAGAACATAATGCCTGCCTGCTTATAACCTACATCTGCACCAATACGCTGTGGCATCTCTGCCCACATTCTATCGGCGGCCATAGCCATAGGAACATCGGCCGCATGACGACTCGTTTTTCGTATCCAACCTAAATTGCGTGATGATTGCTCACAAGCAATATGACCTTTTTCTAACAAGACTACTGAGATATTTCTCTCAGCCAAGGCTAGTGCTGCAGACACTCCTACGATTCCGCCACCGATAATAACAACCGATGTTGATTCTGGAATTTGATCTGAGGTTATCAATCTTTCAAGTTTTTTTGTCATAACATGTATCCTACAGCGAGATATAAAAAACTTAGATCTCTGCTCTTATTACTATTCGACGATTTTCTAATCAGCAAGATTTATGTATTTAATGTCTGCTTGTGAAGCACCACGGAAGGCAGTCACTTCAATTTCTACTTTATAAATAGAAGACCCTAATGGTGGGCAAGTCACTGTGGTAGTCGGATCAACACCGCGAAATTTAGTGCCGATAAACGCCATAACTTCATTGGTGTCTTCAGGGTTTTGAATAAAAACACGAGAACACACTACATCAGATAGACTTGAATCAACGGCTTTTAAGGCTGTTTCAATATTGCTGAAAATTTGCTCAGTTTGCGCAATAGCACCTTCTGGCATTTCTTTAGTTTCAGGATGGCGACCAGCTGTATTGGAAACATATATCCAATTATCTACAGCGACCACACGAGAGTAGCTAGCAACTTCTTCAAGCTTAGAACCAGTTTTTACTTTTACAATTTGGGTCATTTAGATTACCTAACGAATTAAAAAACTAAAAAAGAAGAGCTCTATAAAATTGAAAGAGCTCTTAAAGGGGAGGTATATGGATTAACGAAGCGTTGGGGTTTCCCAAAGGTTAAGCTTTACACCAATGCCTTTTTCTAAAGCATTTCGGTATAACTTAGTTCCCCAAGCCACATCTTCTGTTGGTAATCCTCCGACAGAAAGCACAATGATTTCTTCATCATTTTGACGGCCTGGAGCATCACCTGCAGCGATAGCGCCGAGATCTTCAAGTTGATTTCTAGTCATCAGACCTTCATCAATCATATCCATGAAGCGACAACCAATAATGGGTATATATTTATGAGCAGGTTTTGGTACTTCAGAATGCCAAGCTTCATAAAGACCAATGTTATCCATCACTTTACGTACATCATCCGCTTCAAGAGCCGAGTCAAAACGACTGTATGCAGGCATAGAAATAAAAGCGCCCGCTTTAACCCACTCTCTCTTAACAATTGGATAAGATGAAACATCCCCTGTTTCACCTGAATTACAATATGTGACGATATCCGAACCTCGAACAAGGTCTTCTAATGAGTCTACAACTTGAAGTGTTGTAATTTGCGGATAGGTTTCTTTTACCCAAGAAGTAAAACTATCCAAGCTTTTTTGGCCACGTCCCTTTACTTTCAAAGTATCAATATTTGGACAAACAGCCATAAAGGCAGCGATTGACGTCTTGCCCATTACTCCAGGACCTAACAGACCAATAACTTTTGAATCTTTACGAGCTAAATGACGAGCGCCCACACCAGGCACAGCACCAGTACGATAAGCAGATAACAAATTGGCAGACATGTAGGCTAATGGCGCACCAGTATGAACATCATTAAGAATGAACATTAAAATAGAACGAGGAAGGCCTTTCTCACGGTTAGCAATATTAGAACCGTACCATTTGACGCCACAAGTTTGATAATCACCACCAAGGTATGCTGGCATGGCCATAAGACGACGATCTGGAGTATGTCGAGGCATAGTAGGAATTTCTGGTTCTTCAGGGAAAGTTACCATTGCCCCATGCGAATCATTATTAGCTCCGGCCATGCGATAATCACCTTTGTGCATTAATACAAACATCTCTTCAATTGTATCTACACAACTCGGCATATCTGTCACGCCCGCTTTAATCATATCGGGCTCAGAAAGGTAAATAAAATCAATCTTAGTATCTTCTGACATAATGGTCATACCTATTAATATTTTTATTTTTAATAATTAAAACAGAATGCATATATAGTATTTATCACTCTGAATTAAAACTACAAGTATATAATGCCTTTAGATGTTTTTATGAGAATTGTCTGTATTCATTCATAAAACAAAATGTAATTACACTCAAAACAATCTTTAAAAATAAGCATTGATTTTCATTTTATATAGAAAATAAATAAATAATATGTCCCTTTAGGGACATTCTTGTTTAACAAATAAAGTCATGCATATTTTATTAAGAAAGGTAGTCTAATGGGGTGAAGAAAGTAACACTGAATAAGATTAGGAATTAGGAATAGTTTGACTATAACAAAAAATCATTAACCACTTAGTTGACTAAGTGATTAATGATCATAGCGTTCTTTATCGCTTTGTTTTAAATGGTTACTTTAAAGGCGGCTGTCGCCATATATGAAAGTTCCATTTTCTACAGATGCTTGTGGTGCCGGTACTGCGTCGCCTGTTTGTGGTGAAACAGGGAAAATTGCATTAATTTGGCCCGTACCAGAACTACCGAAATAAGGCGTAACCACTTCGACCTTCTGATCATAGTCTGACCACCCAAGAGCACCAAGTAACATGGCAGTATCATGCATAAAACCTTCACCATGGCCCTTTGCAGCATACTCTGGCAACATCTTACAAAAGGTTTCCCATTCTGCATTTTCCCACATTTGCACAACTCTATGGTCAAGCTCTTCTAAGAAAGGGCTCCAAACTTTAGTAGAAAATTCTGGTGCACGGCCATTTTGCGCAAAACGATGAGACAAAGAACCACTCGCTAAAATGGCGACAGTACCATCGTAATGTTTTTCAATAGCTTCTCGAATAGCCCAACCCAGCCTAGCCGAATCATTAAGATAATGCACCGTTAGCAATGCAGAAATAGAAACCACTTTAAAGTGGTTATCTGCATTCATATAACGCATAGGCACCAAGGTGCCATACTCAGGAGCTAATGTCGTTTTATCATGAGCTAACGTCTCCACTCCCTCGGCATTGCATACTTCAGCAATAATTCGCCCCAGTTCAGGGTTACCATCCATTTCATATGGCATATTGTTAATAAAATGAGGCAGTTCATTGCTTGTATAAACGCCTTTCCAGTGCTTTGCACAGTTCACATGGTAATTGGCATTGACCAACCAATGAGTATCAAACACCACAATTGTATCAACACCAAGCTCACGGCAACGTCGTGATATTTCATGATGCCCATCTATTGCCGCTTGCCGAAAGCCTTTTTGAGGGCCATCTAACTCTGAAAGATACATTGAAGGTACATGCGTAATTTTCGCAGCAAGCGCTAACTTACCCATACATTTTCTCCATACTTATTATAATTATCGATATAAAATTTCTGGCAGTATAAGTGCGATGGAACTAATGAAAATAATCAAGCCCAAACGAAACATATCTGCACACCAGAATGGTGTAATCCCTTTAAAAATTGTTCCTGCTTTTACATCTTTTAATACCGCACTAAGCACAAATACATTCATGCCAACAGGTGGCGTAATCAAGCTAATCTCAGTAACAACAACAACGACGATACCAAACCAAACTAGATCGAAACCTAAGCTTTGCACTAAAGGATAAAAAATAGGTACAGTTAATAAAATCATCGATAGGCTTTCGAAGACCATGCCTAAAACCAGATAAATACCAACTATAATAAGAATTACACCCATCGGGGGTAGGTCAAAACTTTTCACAAAAGCCAATAACTCACCGGGCAAACCAGCAATGGTAATAAAATCTGAAAAAATCAAAGCACCAATCAAAACAACAAACAACATGGCAGTAGTTCGGCCTGTGTCAATTAATGCATGAAAAATCGCTGACACTGATAATGATCTACGCATTATAGCGATCAAAAACGCACCGCCAGCGCCAATCCCAGCGGCCTCTGATGGTGTGAAAACTCCCATATAAATGCCGCCCATGACAATACAGAACAGCAACAGCACGCCCCATACGTTTTTTAATGCCAGAATACGCTCTGAAAAAGACGATTTTTCCGCACTTGGGCCACGCTCTGGATGACGCCATACAACATAACGTACTGCCAGAAGGTATAAGAAAATACCCAACATACCAGGCAAGAATCCTGCAGCAAATAACTCACGAATACTCGTCTCAGTTAATAAACCATAGATTAGCAAAATAACACTTGGTGGAATTAAAATTCCTAAAGTTGAACCTGCAGCAATCGATGCACTCGCTAAACCATCCTGATAACCATATTTGCGCATGGATGGCATAGCCACTTTAGCCATCGTTGCAGACGTTGCTAAACTAGAGCCACAAATAGCAGAGAAACCACCACAAGCCACTATTGTTGCCATGGCCAAACCGCCTTTTCTATGTCCTAAAAAAGCATTCGATGCCCGATACAATTCACCAGAAAGGTTTGCCTTGGTGACAAAGTTCCCCATTAAGATAAACAAGGGAATCACAGACAAACTGTATTCTTGCGCCGTATCTATTATACGATTTGATGCTAAAGCAATCGGACCTGTCCAACGAAAATCAAACAGATTGTCTATTCCTAATCCTTGTAAATAGGCGAATCCAACAGTACCTACAAAACCCATAGCAAAAGCGATCGGCATACGAAAAACTAAAATAAGACACAACAGAACCGCAAAACCAATAAATGATACCAGCATTAGGCACGCCCTCTAATACAAACAAGCAGCTCTTTTAATGCTCGATAAATTAAAATAGCCGCTGTCACGTACATCATGATCGAAATGAATTGCACAAAATACGCAACAGGGATTAACAAGAACTCAGTGACTACACCTCGTCGCAAAGAACGCAGTGCCTGAAACCAAATACGGTCTGCAATAAAGATAAAACCAGCACCAACACATACATTGATGATCACTGAGCTACAGCGAACGAACCACATAGGCAACACACGATCTAAAATATCGACAACCACGTTGGATCCCGTCAGTGTGATGACGGGGACTTGGCAAAAGACAATAATACCCAATGCTAATTCGGTTAATTCAGTGGTTCCATTGACCGAATTAGCCAGAGCATAGCGTCCGAACACATCACTGCAAGTGAGTAGCATCAAAGCAAACAGCACCAAGCTGGAAACGAGCTCAAGAATGAAAATGACCCATTTGGCCAGTCCGAATTCACTATGATGCGTATTAACCACTGCTGACAACTTGGCTAAAGGAGCAAACATATCCGTTTACTCCTTGTGTTCAGCAGCATATTTAGTCGCAGTTTTCTTTAAATATGACAGTGCGGCTTCACCGTCATAGCCATCTTTATCCACTGTTTTAACCCAGGTGTCTGACACATCAGCGATCGTTTTATCCATCTCTTTTACTAAGCTTGAATCTGCTTTTAAAATGTTCACTTTCACGCCAGAGTCCCGAGCACTTTTTAAACCAGCTAAATCTCCAGCATCCCATGCTTTACCGGCTAAAACAGACAAGCTCTCACCCGATACCTTGTTAATAATCGCTTGGTCTTTTTTGTCTAAATCAGCGAATACATCAGGGTTCATAAACATCGAAAAACTCCCCATATACAAGCCACCAGGGAATACAGTCAGATCTTTCGTTACTTCAGAAAGACGAAGTACTTTTTGTTCGACCACAGGCAAAAATGCGCCATCAATAACGCCTTGTTGCATCATTTCATAGACTTTTGTCGCTGGTGCACCCACTGGCGTCACATGGAATTTTTCGGCAAGAATAGTTTGCACACCACCGCCGATACGGATCTTTTTGTTCTCTAGATCTTTGATGTTATTAACGGGGAAATTAGAATGAATTTGACCTGGCCCATGGGTAAACAGTCCCAGTAACTTTAAGCCTGCAAATTCTTTAGACTTAACAAAAAATTTTTCATAGGTTTTCCATAACGCATAAGAGGCTGCTTCTGCATTAACACCAAGACCTGGTTGTTCTACAACTTGAGGCAATTCAAAACGTCCTGGTACATAGCCATGATAGCTATAACTAGCATCCACAATACCATCTTCAACAAGGTTCCACATGGTTTTAGGGTGACCCAATCCATAGACAATTTCGACCTTGATTCGACCATTAGTTGCCTTACTAATAGCATTACCCCATTGAGGGATTACGACTGCATTCATTGGATTAGTTGGTGGAAGCCAGCTTGCTACGCGTATCGTTTCTGCGGAACTGGATGTTGCTACTGCTACTGACAATAATGCTGCTGTCACGGAAAATATATGTTTAAATTTCATCACGATTATCCTCGTTTTTATAGTTATAAGAATCGTTATCTAATTATTTTTTAAGCGAGCTTTGAGCTATTTTTTACAATCTATTAATGATTTCAAGTAAAGTGTTACTTATTTAAATAACGCATGTAGGTTATTTTTATTAAATTTAAGAACTGGATCCAGTTCGGTTAATTCAAACGAAATCTGACAGTATTGTTTATCAGTAACATTTTTCATGAAATCACAAAGAATATTAAACACATTATCTGCGACCTCCTGTTTAATATCCTGACTTCGCCCATGTCCTATTTTTAGATTAAGATTTATTAATGAAAAGTCGTCACGCCCATCAGCCACACGATAATGATCCAGACAAATTGCACGACTACGAACACCGGCAATCGGGAAATACCCTGTCGACACTACGTATTCGTGAAACGCCCTGAACATCGGCTGAAAATCAATTTTATCTTCTAAATTAGCAGAATATTCAATAACGAAATGGGGCATTTTTCACCTCAATTTAGCTTGTTATAGCAGTAAATAAATATTTAAAAAGAAAGCGACTTAATCATTAAAGCCGCTCCATCTTATTCTCGCTACACACCCCATTTAGGAATATGATGACTTCCCATACTGATACATACATTCTTTGGCTCACAGAAAATCTCATAGCTGTAAACCCCGCCTTCTCGGCCTGTACCAGATGCCTTCATACCACCAAATGGCGTGCGTAAATCTCGTACGTTTTGGCTATTAACAAACAACATACCCGCTTCAATACGACGCGCAATTCGATGAACCCTACCGTTGTCTTGTGTCCACAAATAAGATGCCAAGCCATAATCGTTATCATTAGCCATACGCAGAGCATCTTCTTCATCCTTAAATGGAATCAGCACAGCCACAGGTCCAAAAATTTCTTCGCGAGCGATGCGCATATCGTTAGTTACGTCACGGAATGCTGTTGGACGAACGAAATGTCCTCCTTTAAGATGCTCTGGCAAATCTGCAACTGGCTTATCAGGGCCACCAGCAATCAGTGTGGCACCTTCTTCAATTCCAGTTCTGATATAACCTGTGACTTTTTCCCAATGTTGTTGGTTAATCAACGAACCCACTTTTGTATTCATATCAGTGGGATCACCCACTTCAATTTTATTTGTACGGGCAGCAAAATCTTCACAGAATTTATCGTAGATAGTTTCTTGTACAAAAATTCGAGAACCTGCCGTACAACGCTCGCCATTAATAGAGAAAATACCAAATACAGCGGCATCAAGAGCACGTTCATAGTCGCAATCATCAAAGATCATAACCGGTGATTTACCACCTAACTCCATTGAGAATTTCTTTAACCCTGCAGCGGCAATAATGTGCTTACCTGTCGCTGTACCACCGGTAAAAGAAATCGCAGCTACATCTGGATTAGTAATTAGAGCGTTCCCAGTGGTTGAACCAAAACCATGTACGATATTGAACACACCAGCAGGGATACCTGCTTCAAGTGATAAACGACCTAGAAAATCTGTTGTCAACGGGGATAATTCAGATTGTTTCATCACCGCTGTATTACCCAACGCTAAACAAGGTGCCGTTTTCCAAGTTCCTGTCATAAAAGGCACATTCCAAGGAGATATCAAGGCACACACACCCGTTGGCTGATACAAAGAGTAATTCAGCATCTGATCGTCCATGGGATAAGTATGGCCGTTCATTTGTTTCGCCATTTCTGAGAAAAAATAAAAATTATTTGAGGCTCGAGGAACGAGGGCATTTTGTGTTTGATAGATTGGCAAACCCGTATCAGCCGTTTCTAATTGCGCAAGCTCTTCAACATTATCGGCAATTAAATCCCCTAATTTGCTAATAATTTTGGAGCGTTTCGCAACCGGCATGTTTGCCCATGCAGGAAACGCCGCTTTTGCAGCTGCCACAGCTTCAGCCACTTGAGCATCAGAAGCATGTGCAACTTCAGCCAACACCTCACCTGTAGCAGGGTTGAAGGTTTGAAAAGTTTCTTTACTTTCTACCCACTTACCATTAATTAGATTTTTTATCATTTTTATCCTCCTTGGTGGATCTTATTCTTTCTAACGCAGCTATAAGAGCTTTAGATATAAGCATGACAAAATCGCTGCAACTTTGTTAACATGTTAAGTAAATTATTACTAGAACGTCCTTTTGTCAAGCGACAAAGGCAAATTTAGTTAACAAAGAAATTGCTGATAATTAATTTTTGTTGTGCTTATACTAACTTGACAAGTACTTGTAATTAGATCTAAAAAATAACGACTTAATAAAAATAAAAGCGGAGACTACTGAAATGCAACTAAGCGCTTATGAATCGTTACCAGTCCTCATTGATAGTATCGGAAAGCTGGAATTTTATGAGAAAGTAATTGATTCGATTAGAGTTATTCAGCAAATAAAAAGTTGCATTGTTTTTAGTTACGCACCAAACAGCGCCCCTATATCAATCATTTCTGATAACGTAATAAGATCAGATTTAGATAATGAGTATTGTCAATCAGCCTACTTGTTAGACCCTTTTTATGAGTGGATTTGCAACAGGCAGGCAAGCGGTTTTATTTCACTTCGTGATATTGTGCGACAAGATTTTGAACGCTCCACTTATTATGATGAGTTCTATCATAAACTTGGTTGGTCGAATGAAACAAACTTTGTCATCGGTTCCATCAATGACAGAATAATTGCCCTTTCATTTACTACAGAAAGTAAGAATTTAAGTCACATAAGCCTTGAACTACTGCCTTTTTTCAACTCAGTGAAAGCTGCCATTCATACCCATGAATCCATTAATAGATCCTTCACCCCTTTAGAAAAAGTCGTCTCTAACCAACCCAAAACAGACAAAATCAAAACAATACTATGTCATTTCAACTTAACGCCCCGTGAACAAGAAATTACTCAACTTATTTTGGAAGGCCATTCATCTGCCATCATTTCCTCTTTATGTTTTGTGTCTGAAGGAACAATAAAAAATCATCGTAAAAGTATTTATCGAAAACTTGGCATAAAGTCTCAAGGCGAGTTATTCAAAAGATTTATTTAAAAAGCTGTACATGCTTTACCATGAAATTTAAAAAAAAGGGGCGTATTTTTCAACACGACCCTTCTCATTGCGCTTATGTCCTAGAGTAACTAACTACTTTACGCTGAGTGTTCTCCAGAAAACCCTCTACGCCAAACTCAACACCTAAACCAGATAGTTTATTACCTCCAAAAGGTATATGGGGCAAAACTTCGGCGTGATTATTTATCCAAACAGTGCCGGAATCTAACTGCCCTACCACCCAATCCAACTCTTCACTTTCTTCTCCCCATACAGAGCCACCCAAAGCAAATTCTTTATGAATGGCGTCTTTCATGATTTCCTTGATATCATCATAAGGAATCACTGGAAGCACAGGGCCAAACTGCTCATCACAAACGACGCTTAGCTCTAATGGTGGATTTTTGATAATAGTCGGCGCGATAAAATAGCCATCCAGCCCTTCTGGTAATTCAGGTGCAATAACCTCAGAGCCACTGTCACGCGCCTGCTGAATCATAGATGTGACCAAGTCATATTGGTTTTTATTCTGCACAGGTCCGAATGTCACACCTTCTTCCATGCCATTGCCAACCACTTCTGCTTTCGCCATATCAACAAGAGCATCACACAAGGCATCGTATTTTGAACGATGGACATACAGTCTTTTCAGAGCGGCACATGTTTGGCCCATATTAATAAAGGCACCCATGTATATTTTAGAAGCCAGTTTATCAATATCTGCATTCGCTAAAACTATGCCGGCATCATTACCACCCAGCTCTAATGTCACCTTTTTTAGGTCTTTTGCTATTAGACTTGCCAAATGAGTCCCTGTTGGCGTTGACCCAGTAAACACTAATTTCTTCACCTCGGGGTGGGTAACTAAAGCCTCTCCAGCAATTTTACCACCTAATACAATCCCTAATATCCCAGGCTCAATGGCTGACACAATATCCACCAGCTTAATCGTGCTAAGTGGTGTATTTGAAGAAGGCTTTATAACGACAGCATTACCAGCTTTAAGCGCGGGCATGATATGCCAGATAGCAATCATCAAAGGCCAATTCCATGGTGTTATTGAAGCAACAACACCCAGTGGTAATCTGTGCACTTGTACCAATCTATCGGCACTGTCCTCTAATACTTCCGGAGCTTGAGATAAGTCCGCATTGTAACGAGTCCAAGCAACAGCACCTCCCACTTCCATCATCGCCACAGGCAATGGCTTCCCCTGCTCTGCAACGATTAAATTCGCCAATTCAGTCGCTGAAGCTTCAATGCCATCTGCAATCGCGTGCAATACAACACCTCTTTCTTCTGATGTTTTCTGACGCCACGTTTCAAAACTCTGAAGCGCAGTGGCAACCGCATCGTTGACTTCTTCTACACTTGATCTATTCAATGTTTCAACGACTTGCTTTGTTGCGGGATTAATTACGTCGATCTGCATACTTTCCACCTTTAGATTTATTATTTTGGATAAAGACAGTTTATGAATTCAAACCTTCAAACCTATATCCCTATGGGGATATTTTTACCTTTGAAAGCCTTTGAGAAACGATAAGACCTTCTGCCACATGGCATGATTCGAGCTACACAGAGGCAAAATAAATTCACCCTCAGCACTATTACAAATCACTTTTAGTTGACAGAGGAATTATCTTAGGTGAATATAATTAACATGTTAAGCATATTAGGGCAATAAACCGATGTTCCATTACAGAATAAAAAAATCAAACGAAGCATTATCCTTGCACACTGATGCAGCTCTTGACGTGCCTTTAAAAGAAGGTCTCCTACCTGCAACAAATGGCGCGGTTATCGGAGTTGCGCTGAATGACAAAGGGTTATATCAGTCATTAGTAGCAAGCTTTAACGAAAAGCCTCATGTAGCACCGCCAAAAACACCAGTGCTTCACATTAAGACAGACAATACTCACCTTGGTTATGGGCAACCCATTCGTATTCCAACGGACAAAGGCCCTGTTTATGCAGGCCCAGCATTGGGTATTGTCATTGGTAAAAAAGCTTGCCGCGTAACGGAAGAAGAAGCTTTAGAGTATGTCAAAGGCTATACGATAGTGAATGAAGTTAGCCTTGCTGAAACATCCTTTTATCGCCCTGCCGTTAAAGCAAAATGCCGTGACACTTTTTGCCCAATCGGGCCATGGATAATCGACAAAAACGCCGTGGACGAACCCAATAAACTGGTTATTAGTACTTATATTGATGATGAACTCGTGCATGAGACCAATACGGATCAGCTCATCTATTCCGTTGAAGCCGTGATCAGTTACATCAGCGGTTTTATCACGCTTGAAGTTGGTGACCTTATCATCGCCGGCACGCCAGAGCGCACAGCTGCACTTGAAATTAAGTCAGGCAATAGCGTGACAATCAACATCGAAGGCATTGGTTGCCTTACTAACCCAGTAACGCAAGCATAGGAATCGATCATGAAACACGCTCGTATATTTTTTAATAATGAAATACTCACTGTCACCGTTAATAAACAAGACCAAGTCGTCACAGAGCAAGGCGATGTGCTCGCAGAAGGTACCTTTCAATGGCTACCACCGTGTGAAGGCAAGGCCTTTATACTTGCGATTAATTACGCTGACCACGCGGCAGAGCTTTCTTTTAAAGCCCCTGAAGAGCCATTGGTTTTTTTAAAGAATAAAAACTCTTTGATCGGTCACAACCAACATACTTATCGCCCTGATAATGTGGATTACATGCATTATGAGTGTGAGTTAGTGGTCGTCATTGGAAAAGAAGCAAAAAATGTCTCAATGGAAGACGCTATGGATTATGTCGGCGGCTATACCGTGGGCAATGACTACGCCATTCGCGACTACTTAGAAAATTACTACCGCCCTAACCTTCGCGTAAAAAGCCGCGACACTTGCACTCCCATTGGTCCTTATATCATTGATGCAGCCGAGGTCAAAGACCCGCATAATTTGATGCTAAGAACCTATATTAACGGCGAGCTAAAACAAGAAGGCAACACTAAAGATTTGGTCTTTAATATCCCACATCTGATTGCTTACTTAAGTGACATCATGACATTAAGCCCTGGCGATATGATTTTCACCGGTACCCCTGAAGGTCTTGCGGATGTGAAATCTGGTGATGAGATCATCACAGAAGTAGAGGGTGTGGGCGTACTGCGTAACACAATTATCTCTGAAACAGACTACCTCGCCAATCTAGCAAAATAAGGATAATAATATGCTTGCTCCTCACATCATTACTGACTGTGCAAAGCGCTTACATCAAGCGGAAAAAGAACGTATTCAAGTACGCCAGCTTTCCCTTGAGTATCCAGATATTGATTTTAATGACGCCTATGCAATTCAGCGTGAATGGGTGCAAATGAAGCTAGATGAAGGCCGTAAAGTCATCGGCCATAAAATCGGGCTAACGTCGCGAGCGATGCAAATGAGCTCACAAATAGACGAGCCAGATTACGGCACCCTACTCGATGACATGCTTTATCATGATGGCTGTGAAATCGACACAAGCAAATTTATTGTCCCTCGTATTGAAGTTGAATTAGCCTTTATTCTAGATAAACCGCTTAAGGGGCCAAACTGCTCCATTTTTGATGTTTACGATGCTACTGGCTACGTTGTTCCCGCGTTAGAGTTGATTGATGCCCGCAGTCAATCTATTGACCCAGAAACAAAACGTCCACGCAAAGTATTCGACACTATTTCAGACAATGCAGCCAACGCAGCCATTATTCTGGGTGGGCGACCAATCAAAATAGGCGACCTTGATCTACGTTGGGTCTCTGCAATCATGCAACGTAACGGCATCATAGAAGAAACCGGCGTTGCCGCTGGCGTATTAAACCACCCTGCTAACGGTGTGGCATGGCTCGCGAATAAATTGGCACCATTTGATGTGGCACTAGAACCTGGGCAAATCATTCTAGGGGGCTCCTTTACTCGGCCTATTGCTGCACGAAAAGGCGATACATTCAATGTCGATTATGGTCCGTTAGGCACGATTTCCTGCCACTTTGCTTAGGAGTGAATCACCATGTCAGCGCCAAAAAACATGTTTAAAGCAGCAATGAAAAACCAGCAACAGCAAATTGGTTTATGGCTAGGATTGGCCAATAACTATACCGCTGAATTGATTGCTTCGGCTGGATTCGATTGGTTATTAATCGATGGTGAGCATGCACCTAATACGCTGCAAACCATGATAGGGCAACTGCAGGCTATCGCCCCCTACCCAAGCCATCCTATCGTTCGCCCTGCGTGGGCAGATCATGTGTCCATCAAACAAATTTTGGACCTTGGAGTACAAACCATACTCGCACCAATGGTCGATAATGCAGAGCAAGCCAAAAGCATTGTTGAAGCCACTAGGTACCCTCCGGCTGGTATTCGAGGTGTTGGCAGCGCCTTAGCACGAGCATCGGCCTTTAATCGTACCGCCAACTACCTGACAACCGCTAATGATGAAATTTGTGTGTTGGTGCAGATTGAATCGGCAAAAGCGGTCGCGGCATTAGAGGATATTCTCAACGTAGACGGTGTAGACGGTGTGTTTATTGGCCCAGCGGATTTAAGTGCCTCATTAGGGTACATTGGCCAACCGAACCATCCTGAAGTCGTCCGTGTTATAGAAGATAGTATTAAAAAAATCGTCCGAGCAGGCAAAGCACCAGGCATTCTGATGGCCGATAAAACACAAGCAAAACGCTATCTATCATTGGGGGCCTTGTTTGTTGCCGTTGGCAGTGACACTGGATTATTAATGAACAGTACTAAAAGCTTAGTCCAAGCCTTTAAACCTGAACAAACAGACCTAGCTGACTCTGGACCGTCTGTGTATTAAGCAAGTTACTGTGCCGTACTATTGCGCCCAAGATAAGGGAAAAGGTAGGCGGCACGGTTACTGACGCATATTAGATAATAACAATAAAGACAGAACGTTATGACGAAAGAGTGGATTCCCAATATTGACATTGGTCAGGATTATGATGCGTCCTATAACGATGCCATCATACATTTTGATAAGCTAGGTCACATGGCTGACTTTTTTGGCCGTGATATGCCAATGCATTTGCATGCGCAGTTTTGCCAAATTCATCTGGTGAAAACGGGTAAAACTCTATTTAACATTGATCAGAACAACTATGAGACGAATGGTTGCGCCATTTTTTATACGCCACCAGCAACCCCTCATGCGTTTCTCACCGAGCCATCCTCTCCGGGCTATGTGATAACCATTCATTCTTCATTTTTGCAAACCATCATGAGTCATTTGGACGCGTATCGAATTAATGATTCGTTATTAATGCCTTTTTGCATTAGCCAAGAAGATAGCGATGCTGACCGCACTTCACACTGGGACGCTATGTCGAATTTATTCGCGATGCTCAAACACGAATGGAAACTCAACACGCAGTATAAAAGCGAAGCGATTGAAGGCATTGTCACATTGATTTTCATTAATATGCTGCGTTTATGCGATGCTCCTCAAGCAAAAAAACAACACAACCATTCTGAAGTGCAAAGCTTTCGAGCTTTTAGTACCTTGGTGGAAAATCATTTTTCCAGCAAGAAGCAAACGTCATTCTACTGTGAACAACTCAATATTAATGACAGTCGTTTGCATTACATTTGCAAAAAAATCGCCAACATCAGCCCCAAAAAAATCATCAATGGTCGTGCACTACTAGAGGCCAAAAGACTGTTATCACACACTAATATGAACCTTACCGAAATTTCTTATACCTTAGGCTATATTGACCCATCGTATTTCTCGCGCTTTTTTATTAAAAACATAGGTGTAAGTCCTTCTGAATTTCGCCAAAAAAACCGCCATGATCAAGATCTGACGACGGTATCAAAAAATGGCTGAGAGCCTGCTAATCTATTATTCTTTCGAGAGCCTCGCATGAACCAACTGACAGTAACAGAGTATAACTTGAGCACACGTGCTGCGGCTCAGCTTTGTTCGACAGCCATGACCTATGCTGAGCAACAGGGTATTGCCATTTGCATTGTCATCGTATGCCGAGCCGGACATACCCTCGCTTCTATGCGAATGAATCATGCACCGTTAGTATCCACCGATCTGGCACTCAAAAAGGCCTACACCGCGGTCAGTTTTAAACAGAACACCCATGATTGGCAAAGTAAGTTAGCGAACAAACCTCACACCTTAGTCGCACTCCAAAGCGAGCCTATGTTTACTTATCTAGGAGGCGGCTTGCCCATTTTTATCGAACAACAACTGGTCGGTGCCATTGGTGTATCTGGTGGCAACGAGCAACAAGACATTGAATGTGCCCAAGCGGCCATATCAACCTTATTATCCTAATAAAATAAGAGAGAATCTCATGCTAAACACAAGCTACCCGTTTTACTTAGCCAGCAAGCCCGTCTTCGCGAATGAAGATTTGGCAGTCAATAATAAATTCAATGGTGAACTCATTGCCAAGGTCGCATTAGCCAATGCTGAACACATCGATGCCGCCATTGCGGCCGCGGATGGGGCGAAAGACGCCATGCGTAAAATGCCCTCCTACCAACGTCAGCAAATCCTCAATCACTGCGTCACTCGCTTTAAAGAGCGTGCCGAAGAACTTGCACAAGCATTATGCTTAGAAGCAGGTAAACCAATCAAAGACTCCCGTGGTGAAGTTACTCGTCTTATCGATACCTTTCAAATTGCCGCAGAAGAAGCCACTCGTATTTACGGCGAAGTCATGCCGATGGACATTTCACCACGCGCCGAAGGTTATCAAGGTATGTGGAAACGTGTGCCGATTGGTCCCTGTTCTTTCATCTCGCCCTTTAACTTTCCACTTAACCTTGCTGCTCACAAAATTGCGCCGGCCATTGCCGCTGGTTGTCCGTTTATTTTGAAGCCAGCGAGCTTAACGCCTATCAGCGCCATTATTGTCGGTGAAATATTAGCGGAAACCTCATTACCAGAAGGCGCCTTCTCGATTTTGCCATGTCGACGAGATGGCGCAGACTTGTTTACCACCGATGAGCGCTTGAAGCTATTAAGCTTTACGGGGTCTCCTGACGTAGGTTGGGCACTGAAAGCCAAAGCGGGTAAAAAACCAGTGGTTCTAGAGCTCGGTGGCAATGCAGCTTGCATTGTGGATGAAGGCACAGACCTTGAAGACGCTGTGCAGCGCATTGTCTTCGGCGCATATTATCAATCAGGTCAAAGTTGCATCAGCGTGCAGCGCATCATGGTCCATGAATCGCTCTACGAAGCGGCCAAAGAAAAATTAACCAAAGCCGTTAGCGCTCTGGTTATGGGTGACCCACAGAATGAAGACACCTTTATTGGCCCAATGATTTCAGAAAATGAAGCCGCACGTTTGCATGGCTGGGTGCTGGCTGCGCAGCAAGGTGGTGCCCGCGTATTAGCTGGGGGGAATCGCAAGGGAGCCATGCTTGAGGCAACGTTGCTCGAAGGTGTCACTCCTGATATGGACGTTAACAATAAAGAAGCGTTTGGTCCCGTTGCTATTTTGTCAGCGTTTTCCGATTTTGACCAAGCCCTAAAAGACGTCAATGACTCCAACTTTGGTTTACAAGCCGGCGTGTTTACTAAAGATATTTACAAAGCCTATAAAGCGTGGGATGAACTGGAAGTTGGCGGCGTCGTTATTGGTGATGTGCCATCGTGGCGCGTAGACCATATGCCCTACGGCGGAGTAAAGGACAGTGGTCTTGGTCGAGAAGGTATACGCTTCGCCATCGAAGACATGACGGAAATAAAATTAATGGTGTTGCGCACACCGCAGTAATAGATTATTTCAGTCAATCAACATCTACAGACTAAGCCAGTTGTTGGCCTGCCATGACAAGATAAATGGGCAGACAACGACTGGCTTTCTATTGAGTAAGGAACCGTCATCTCATATGTTAACAGCAAACTTTTAATCCCATTGTTGGGCTATTTAGTAGCTTTTGGCTTTCATTGCGCCTCACGGCGAGGGGTTTAGCCCCTCACTCTGATTTAGCCAACTAGCTAAAGCTGATGCACAACTTAGCGGATAATATTGCTGAGTAAGCGATAGCTATCAAGGCGTTCCGCTTGGCTATAAGTGACTGTTACCGTAGATATTTCGTCTGTCTTAAAATGACGAGCTAAAGATTCAATTTCATCTTGGCATTGAGCCACAGAGCCAATGGTATAACTGGCTTGTATCTGATCAAACATCGCCTGCTCAGACACAGATAAACGTCGATATCGATCTTGAACTTGCTCTGGTGTCAGAAAATCTTCTCTTTGTCCTATTTGTGATGCGAACTTTCGGTACACCGCGGTACCTGCTCTCAACTTGGCTTCTTGACCTGTTTCTGCACAAATACAGGCTATCGCCAACATACGTTTAGCAGGCATCTCATGGCCGGCCTCCTGCCACGCTTTTTCATGCTGTAAAAATATATCAGGATGACAATTATCAGGATCAATAAAGCGTGCTAACGCTATATTATAGCCAAGTTGCCCTGCTAACCCGGCACTACCACCACTGGAACCCAGCATCCATAACTCAGGTATGTCGCCTTTTTCTGGCAACACATGGATCTTTTTATAAGGATGATTGTTATCTAAAGTATCGTGGATAAAACCTTCTAGTAGCTGTGCTTGATCCACATAATGGCGCCCTGAATCCGCTTGATGTGGATACGCTAATGCACTAGACGTTAACCCAGAACCACCAGGAGCTCGGCCAACACCAAGATCTATCCGTCCTGGAAATAACGTCGACAGTAAGCTGAAACATTCAGCGACTTTCAGCGGGCTATAATGCGACAGCATAACACCGCCACTGCCCACTCGAATGCGCTTGGTGACGCTCGCCAAATGCGCGACTAAGATTTCCGGGCAAGGGTTTGCAAAGTGAACACTATCATGATGCTCTGCCACCCAGTATCGGTAAAAACCCAACTCATCACATAATTTGGCCAATTCCACACTTAAAAATGGGGCCTCTTTTTTCGAGTGTGATCCATGGACCGGCGTTTGGTCCACAACAGAAAGTTTAATGCTCACTGTCTTTATCCTTATATTTGTCCAATGAATTTATGCATAAAAAAACATACAGCAGAGAGTATCAAATTAAAAATATAATAAACATGTTAAGTAATATTTAAATAACTTCGTTTAACTGTTTTTCATAAATTCTGGAAAAGTCCTAATTTTTGATTGAAATGAACCTTCTCTCATTGAACCAAAAAATGAACACTAAACAGACGTTAACAATAACAACAAAAAAGGTTTGTATCATGAAACGCTCTAATCCTTTATTAGAAGAGTTGAAATCCGTTCTACCCGACATTGCTGCCAATGCGTCAAAAACAGAAGAACTTCGAAAAGTCCCAGCAGAAAACATCGCACTGCTTAAAAAAGTCGGCATGCACAAAGCCTTCTTACCTAAAGTGTATGGAGGCTATGAAGTTTCCCTGCCAGAATTTGGCGACTGTGTCGCGGCATTAGCGGGGGCTTGTGCCAGTACGGCTTGGGCATTCAGCTTATTGTGCACACATAACCACCAGCTGGCTTTATTTTCAAAACAACTACAAGATGAACTATGGGCTAATGACCCTGATGCGTTGGCTTGCAGCAGCATCGCCCCTTTTGGTAAATCCGCAGAAACCGATGGAGGCGTTATTTTTAATGGTGATATGAAATGGAGCAGTGGTTGTGACCACGCCGACTGGTCCATCGTTGGTTTTCTTCGTGATAACAAAGAAGGCGGAAAAGACTATTGTTTCGCCGTCATTCCAGCCACCGATTACACCATCGATGATGATTGGCATGCGATGGCGATGAAAGGATCCGGTACCAAAACATTACAGATTCGTGATGCTTTTGTACCAGAGCATCGCATTCAAAAAGCAAAAGACATGATGGAAGGTAAATCGGCAGGTTTCGGGTTATACCCAGACAGCAAATTATTCTACGCGCCTTACCGCCCTTACTTTGCTTCTGGCTTTGCGGCAATCTCCCTAGGCATTGCTGAACGCATGCTTGAGCTATACAAAGAAGTCACAAGCAACCGAGTTCGCGCTTACACAGGAGCCAAAGTAAACGCGGCGATTCCAGCGATTCTTCGCACTGGCGAATCCACCCATCAAATTTTAGCCGCGCGAGCCTTTTTAGAAAAAACGTGGCAACAACATGCCGAATACGCTGAAGCTCACCGTTACCCAGACCAACACACTCTAGCCCATTGGCGTACCAACCAAGCATACGCTGCAAAAATGTGTATCGAAGCAGTAGATCGCCTATTCAATGCCATTGGCGCCAATAATTGGCTATTAGATAAAGAAGCTCAGCGCCTCTTTCGCGATAGCCATATGACAGGCGCTCATGCCTATACTGACTACGATGTTTGCGCGCAAATCATTGGTCGCGAAGTAATGGGCTTAGAACCAGATCCAAGCCTGCTATAAGCATTCTCCCATGACAATGGTTGAGGCTATCTTCTTAGCCTCCCTTTCTTCCAGATAATAATAAATAAGAGAGAATCATCATGAGTTTCGACCCGAAAGAATTTAGACGCGCCTTGGGCAATTTTGCGACTGGTGTCACCGTCATTACCGCTCAAGCACCAAATGGCGAGCAAGTGGGTGTCACCGCCAATAGCTTTAACTCAGTGTCACTTGAACCACCTTTAGTACTTTGGAGCATTGTTAAAAACTCTAATAGTTATAAAGTTTTTGAACAAGCCGATCAATTCGCCGTCAATATTTTAGCTGCAGATCAAATCGATTTATCCAATCACTTTGCCAAGCCAAGCGACGATAAATTTGCCAACGTGGACACCCAACCTGGCGTCGGGCAAGCACCATTATTGACTAACACTGCGGCCAACTTCCAGTGTGAGAAACACCAAGTCGTTGATGGCGGCGACCATTGGATCATGATTGGTAAAGTGATTGAATTTGAAAATCATGGCCGAGCGCCGTTGCTCTACGTTCAAGGTAGCTACGCAGGCGCTATTCCTTTTACCGGCGCCAAAAATGAAGACCTTAATGTTGCCTCACCAGCCACCTTGGCTCGACTACATGACAGTGCCATTTATTTAATGAACAAGGTGCTGCAGAAAATCCAAGAAAACTACCTGCCAAAACAAGCTTCTACTGGACTAAACAGCAGCGAAGCACGCCTATTATTAGTACTCAGTGATGCATCAGGTGTCACCTTGGACGATCTCAAAAACCTAGTCACCATCCCTGATGACGACGTTAAAAATGGTGTTGAGAGTTTGCAGAGCTTTGGTTTCATTACACCGCAATTAGTACTCACACAAAAAGGGCACGATACTGCTAGCCGATTGTGGGCCATATCAGATGCTCAACAAGAAGAAGTATTTGGCACCTTTAGTGAAGGAGATTACGCAAGTTTTAAGCAACAGTTACAAGCATTACTGAAGCAGCTTCCTTAGAATATACGTTTTATTTCTGCTGATATTTCGACTTAACAAGAAAAATCCCTTCGTGGGATTTTTTTGTTTCTACGGCTCCTAACAAACATAAAAAACACGTACTACCTCTCAATACTCACGATAAAGTCCCTTTATCGACTGGCTATTTAGTTATCTTGTTAACTGATATAATTTTATACTTTTATCGTTAGGCAATTCGTTTCATATGAAAAAACTAGAAGACTCCTTAACCCTGCAACTGCTACGCGCTCGCGAATCGGCTATGCAATTCTTTCGCCCCGTACTACAAAAAGCAGGCTTTACCGAGCAACAATGGCGTGTGTTACGTGTACTTAACGACCATGAAGAGCTGGATGCGAAACAACTTGCAGAGCTATCATGCATCCTGAGCCCTAGCTTAACGCGTATTATTACCCGCTTTGAAAACGACGGTTTTATGGTACGTAAAAAATCGCCTCATGATCAGCGGATCTCTTTACTCTCTTTAACACCTAAAGCCATTGAGCTAGTGACAGAGTTTCGTCCTGAAGTGGACGCGGCTTATCAATCATTAATTGCAAAGCTTGGTCCTAAAAAAATGAAAACCTTAAGCGCTTTATTAGACGACATCATCAAATTGGAAGCATAATAATGACAAAGTTTGGAAATCAACTCTGATCAATTGAACGATCCAACTCTCTAGTTTGACTTGGTGACTCGTTATGATATTACTTATGTGAACGGCTGGCGCATTATCAACCCCTAAAATATTAATGAATCAGGTGGCTTTGTTGATACCAGTAATTGTGGGCGCCCTGACATTCAATTCCATGTAATGCTTACTTTAGTTGGAGATGTAGATCGTGAACCTATCGAAGGTCACGGCATTTCCATCAACCCTTGTTTCTTACGGCCTAAATCTCGAGGATTTGCTCGCCTACACTGTGCTGATCCAACAGACTCAATGATTTTCGAAAGCGGTGCATTATCACATCGTGACGACGTAGATACACTTATCCGTGCCGTTAAACTAGCCTGTAAAATTATACGTGCACCTGCTATGGCTGCACTGATCAGCGAAGAACTTCGCCCATCTGCAAAAGAAGATATTTCAGATGATGAAAGCGAAGCACACATTCGCAGCCACGCTAAAACCGTTTACCACCCAGTTGGAACTTGCCGAATGGGCTCTGATAAGCAAGCCGTTGTTGATACTAAGCTCCGTGTTAATGGTGTAAAAGGTGTGCGCATCTGCGATGCCTCTATAATGCCTACCATTGTGTCAGGTAATACCAATGCCCCAACCATTATGATCGCAGAACGTTGCGCTGAATTTATTTTGATGAATTAATGTTTTGAGGTCAATTAGACCCTTTTGTTAAGCCGTTTTGACTGGGTTAATATTAGGACAGGGAGTCCAGCAACAGAAAGGATGCTGTTTGCAGGGTTAACATTGCATAATTCCAGCCTTTCCCACAATAAACCTTAGACGTAAAACATTATTACAGGTCAATTCGGTTTAAGTGTCGTTACTAGGAATACCTTTTTTGTAATTTCTGAAAAGCCCACTCAAGCGAGTTTCAACATCCCAGTCTTAGAATGACAATTATAATATTCAAAACGTTGTTCTGTTTTGTCTGCCACTGACACTTCATGATACAAAGTCAATTTCGCATCACTCGAAAATTTGTTTAAGTATTTCATTGCGGCACCAAATATAGCCACATGAGTGGGATGTGATTTTGACCATTTTTCTAGTGCTTCCAAACTTCTCCACCACCCCATACCAAAAGATTGCTCCATAAGGTTGCCATTGGAATCCAATATCTTCATATATCGATTCACATAACAGTCGACACTTTCTCCTTCATCTCTTAAAAAAAGCATTCCTTTAGAAAGTACAGGTTCCACCTCTTCTAAGTACATTTTTCGTTGATCGGTACAAGTCATCGTCCAATCTTGACCTGAACGGATCAGACATAAGTTTTGCTGTGGCAGCACTTTTTTAATTAAGCCTACCTCAGTAACTTGAGGATGCCCAACTGCGTCCATTGCATCCGTTTGAGAAAGGGGAATTCTATCCCGCATTGATCCCCAGTAACCATGTTCCTGCATGGGGCTGCTTCTTTCACTAGACATGTGATCTACCCCATCAGACACCACTGAGGAGTAAAGTGTTTCAAAACGTTCGACACTGGGTGTTAATTCTTCCAAAAATGTTCCGATTAAAGAATCGTTAAAAGGGTTATTTAACCAATTTGACACATTTGCAATATACCATTTTTCATAATTTGATGGTTGGTCCCAATAAGCGATAAAGAGTAGGTTAACAAATGATTCCTCATCTTCATAAGTAGCAATGTCCCAATGCGCTGGCCCTAGTTTTTTAGACAACTTTATGCCCATTTCTTTTAATACTAGAGGTGTTAATACATCAGCATGTTCCTTAGGAAATTGCACGCCAAAATACGCCATAACGACATTCTTAATATCTTTAGTAAAACGGGCTACTGTTGCAGGATAAGGAGGCTGAAAGTCCTCTTTAATACTTCTGGAACGCGTTCTTTGCTGTTTTAAATACTTAGGAATAGCAGATTCCATGACCCTCTCCTTGATGTAAACTGTATTAATGAGGATAAGCCTCAAGTTAACTTAAGGCTTATCCAAAGCTTATTTTGCGTCTTCTAGTTCAGGTATGTTTTCAGTGAGGGTTTCAGGTATGGGCTCCGGATTCCATTGGGTAACAACTCGGTCACCTGGTGTTTTGTTAAGAAACAATCTAGTCACATCAGGGCGTGCATAATGGCCAGCTGGATCTGCTGCACTTTTTGACAATGAAATCACAGACAAATCAATGTCAGCAATAATCAAGCCTTCTTGATCTGGCTCTAAAATCGTTCCCAATGAAGAGCCATCTGGAGCAAAAATTCGCGCAAAGCCTCCACCTAATGCCAATAAGGCTTTCCTTGATTCATCATCTCCACAGAGGAACGCTTGCATTTCTTGTGATACAACAGCAGAAGCCCCAACAAAAAAACACTGCCCTTCTACTGCGTACACTTGACTGACGGAAGTATTAACCTCACCAGATAAAGCATTTGCTATGCCGTTATACATAGAAAAACTTGGCCAAGCCGCTAAATGAATTTGTTCATTTTGGGCATACATTGCATATTTTGTCAGTGGCTGTAAATGCTCCCAACAACACAACATACCGACATTACCAATAGGTAATTTTTCTACTGAGAGATCACTGCCATCACCATCTCCAAATACGGATCGCTCAACGTGCGTTGGCTTCAATTTTCTACGTGTTTTTACTAGCTTTCCTTCCTTATCAAAAAGAGCTTGAGCAATGTATAAACTTCCCGCATCTCTTTCACTAAAGCCGATGCTAACGTAAATACCTAAGTTTTTAGCCGCATCTGCTATTCGCTGAAATTCAGGCGAGCCGACTTCAAGGGAATTATCAAAATACTTTTGCACATATTTTTGCATGCCTTCCGCTGGTGTCATTAACCAAATCCACCACGGATAGCCTGGTATCCAGGTTTCAGGAAAAGAAATTAAATCAACACCTTGATCGGCAGCCTCTTTCATTAAATTAATAGTTTTATCTATGGTTCCATCAATATCAAAATACACAGGAGCCGCTTGAACAGCGGCAACTCGAAGCTTGGGGTGACATTTGCTTGGCATAGTTCGTTCCTTTTTAAGTATTATTTTTTATAAAAATCTGTCTATTTTTATTAAGCTACGAAATAAACATGTGTTTTATACTGATGAAGAACGACTATCTTGTCTTGTCCAAAAGTCTTTTACTTGTAGCTTTAAAGGCACACTTCAAATAAACCCTTTGGCTTCAACAATGCTTTAACTACAGAAAATACATAGACCCTATTCTCTTTGGAAGCCGACATTTGATTGATCGTTGCACTTAGCTTGTTTCTACGTATCGTAAACGGTTATCTTGTGTATATACTGTAAATATGTGCTATACCAATTTATCTGTAAGAATATGGGAAGTAGCGATGAGAAATGTATTAAGCACCGACAATATAGGTCAAGCAGAGCGACTTTCTTTTTGGAACGATGTGATTTGCAAAACTTATGTGAAACTAGATTGCAATATTCCTGATAAGGACACGTTCCGAGGGGATATTATTTCCTATGACTTACCTGATCTAAATTTTTCCATAATTAACTCTACTGACCAAACTGTCAGTCGAACTAAATCAGCAATATCAACTGATACTGAAAACTGGCTAATTTCTAGCTTTCAACTAAAAGGGAAAAGTAAGATATCTCAAAATGGTCGAGAGGCGTTTCTATTAGCTGGTGACTTCGCAATTTATGATAGTTCACAACCTTATCACCTCACAATGGAAGGTGAATTTGAGCAAATTGTCTTGAAGATCCGACTCAACACGCTGAAATCTAGATTATCTGATGTTGAGGAGTTAACAGCAAAAGCCATTTCCTCTAAAACAGGAGCAGGTAATATCCTCATCAATATGCTTAAAACCCTAAAGCATGAAGCCGATAATCTTGATTATGCATCAGCCTCTGCGGTCACATCGGGTATTGTGAGTGTTCTCGCAGGCGGGTTACAACCATTAACACGTGAAAAAAACAATAATGTATCTAATCTAGCAAATTATCATTTAGAGCGAATAAAACAACAAATCGATAATAACCTTTCTGATTCCACCTTAGACATTCAGTCTCTAGCAAATCATGTAAACTTATCTTGCAGTCATATTCATAGACTTTTTCAATCACAAAGCGAATCAGCGTCTCAATACTTATGGCGTCGCCGTCTGGAGTCATGCCAACGAGATATTATCAATCCAAATTATCGGCATATTTCACTTGCTGAAATAGCATTCCGCTGGGGGTTTAATGATGCTGCCCATTTTAGCCGGCTTTATCGTTCCCATTTTGGGTGTAGTCCAAGCCAACAACGACAACAAGCTATTTAAGTCTTGAAAAACAGCAGACTTTCAAAGCTTATCAGCCACAGTTGATTCTAAAAATAGGGACAACCTGCTTAGAAGCCTAGTCTCATCATGGCTCTTTTTTTGTCTCTTAAAATACCCAATAACCAACAGCGAAAGCAACAGGAAGGCATACCAACAATATACAAAGAAAACTATCTTCAAGTTTCCTTTGTAACCAGCAATTTGTCATGTTTCGATTATTCATGAAACCAAATACACCTTTTAGTCCATCAAAATCATTCAGTGAAGAGCATAAAAAACTTAAGCTTAAACCGAGTATTTACTATCTAAAAATACATTTTGGCTGATCAAGAGAGATGATATTCAACGATTACTGCATACCTTCTTCCGATTTTATTTTATAAAGCGATCGCTCAATATCCTCCCTCGCTTCACATAGCGCAGCAATTAACTCAGGCTCATGCTGTTGTTTGATATCCCCCTGCAAAGCGATAGCAGAGTTTACTGGATTTCCTAAAGCAACAGCCAATGTATAGGCCGTTGATCCAACTTCACCTGCTTGCTGAGAAATTTGGAATTTAGCGTAGCCTTGTTCACGGATCTTGGCCAACTCGGCTAGTAAACTGTCTAAACCATCAGGAAAACCAGCAATTATTTTATTCTGATAAACGTCAATGACAGACTCTTCAGAGGCATTCGCTAGCAGGACCATTCCAATACCGCTAGTCGTTGCAGCACGCACCCCTATTCGGCCAATTCCTTCAGCGACAGACATACCTGGTTTGGCATGATATACGTATGAAACCTTATCAAACCATAAAACCCCCAACGCGACAGTTAGCGAGTACTGGTTAAGTTTCTCCAATGAAGGGATCGCACTGCGCAATAATCCAGAAGCATATAAACTTTGTGCTGACAGCACGTGAATACCTGGTCCTGGTGTGTATTGGCGGCTTTTGTTTTGCTGAGTCATACCAATAGAAGCTAATGTTTTAAGGAGTCGATTGACCCGAGTGGCATCCATTCCAAGCTGACTAGAAAGTTCTTTACCGCCAACAGGTGTATTAGAACCCGCTAAAGCCTGTAATACAGCAATCCCATCAACAATGCTTTGATTAATTTGTGCACCAGCTTTTGTCTTCATAACAATGTATTAATCCTAAAAATCTACTCACATAATAACACATAGCAAAGATCACAAAAGCCAAGTAAGGCGCTGAAAAGTAGTAATCCAACCAAAACAAATTGCTATAATAGATATTATTAAATAGACTTAATACATTACCTCTCAACGCAGTGATAATATTATGAGTAAATTTATTGATCTATCAGATCGCTCAGGCGATCACTGGACCCAGATGGGCAGTAATGAACGTAAATATCCAATTCGACAGAAAACTGTCGACTACGACGTCGCCGTTATTGGTGGCGGTATGGCAGGTATTTGCGCAGCTGTTGCAGCCGCACGCAATGGAGTAAGGGTTCTTCTAGTACAGGACAGAGCCATATTAGGCGGTAATGCGTCTAGCGAAATACGCGTAATTGTTCATGGGGTTACGAAATTAAAAAGTGGTTTGCCAGAACGTGAAACCGGCATTTTGGAAGAAATACTATTGCTCAACCGTTTCTATAATGAGCAACATTCTTTTACGGTGTGGGATCACGTGTTATACGACTTTGTGACACGCGAAGAAAACCTGACCTTAATGTTAAATACCCAAGCGGTACGTTCACAAGTCTCCAAGAATAAAATCACCTCGTTACTATGCTGGCAAATGAGTAGCGAAACTCTCATAACCATCAACGCCAAGGTTTTTATCGATTGCTCAGGTGATGGATTAATGGCTGCCACCGCAGGCGCAGAGTATCGCACCGGACGAGAAGGCAGTACGGAATTTGGTGAAAAATACGCACCTAAAGAGCCTGATGGCTGGCAAATGGGCGCAACGATTCTTTTATCGTCTAGAGACATGGGCAAGCCTATGACTTTTAAAGCGCCACCTTTTGCAATTAAATATGATGCAGAGAAAACCCATACTGACCGACGTATCATTCCATTTGTAGAAGGATTTTGGTGGGTTGAAGTGGGGAGTCAAGACGATATTATAGGTTCGTCCGAAACCGACATGCACCGTTTAATCGGTTTTGCTTATGGCGTATGGGACTATGTAAAAAATTCAGGGAAATTTCCTGAAGCCGACAGCTTTGCTCTGGATTGGGTTGGTTCTTTACCGGGGCGCCGTGAGTCGCGCCGATTTATCGGTGATTATATACTGTCAGAACCAGATCAAATTGGGCTTAAACAATTTGATGATGCCGTCGCTTTTGGAGGCTGGCCACTGGATGAGCATAACCCTGGTGGCATTGAAAACCTGAGTGAGCCACCGAGTTTCTGGCATGAACACTTTGAAGAAGTATATCAAATCCCATTCCGCTCACTGTATTCCAAAAACATTGAAAACCTTATGTTTGCTGGACGTAATATCAGCCAAACGCACGTTGCTTTGTCTTCCTCTCGGGTTATGGGGACTTGTGCAGTACAAGGCCAAGCTGTCGGTACCGCTGCTGCTTTTTGCATTAAAAAAGACGCTACACCTCGTCATATCGCACAGCAACATATTAACGAAGTGCAAGAGCAATTACTCAGAGATGATGCCTATATTCCGCAAAGATATGCCGATGACAGCAAAGATTTAGCGTCCACAGCCGATAGGATTTTTGCCTCGTCTACTAGCAGTGGTGATGTAAAACTATTAACAGATGGTATGTCACGAGATGAGCGCGGTGAAATTCATCACTGGTGTAGTGCTGGATTAAACGAGTTGGTTACGTTTGAGTGGAACAACGCCATTGAGATTTCCAAGGTGGAAGTCAAATGTGACACCAATGTTAAGAAGAATATTATGATGCTTAAAAATACTCGAGAAAATGAGGCCTATACGACTAAAATACCGATAGAGTTACTTAAATCTTTAACCTTAGAATTAAAAGTACGAGGCCAATGGAAAAAAGCGGGTGAAGAAGTTAATAATCAAAAACGTTTGATTAAATTTGATTTTGATGGCCAATCTATTGAAGGATTTCGCCTAAATCTGAAAGAAACTTATGGTGCTGATAAAATAAAATTATTTGAAATACGCTGTTACCAATAAAGGGAAAACTACGATTAAGAAGTCGCAATGCAATCACCGCTTCTCATTCGATTAAAGAGCACAAGAAGCCACTTATTTTGATAAGTTCCGCCCTTAAATAAGCTAATTTAGCCTTATTTAAGGGCTTTTTAACAGATTAATCCCTTTCGGTTCGTATCATCTGGTTAGTTCTAAATACTTTGATTTAGGCAACAGCATCGCTAGTTTGTTGTCATGTTTATCCAAGGCTCGATTAAATAACCCTAAAACCAAACTGACGCTTTATGATCCGAAACGGGCGCTCTACTTTCAACCAAATACTGGTTTTTACACATTCCGTTCGGATCAGCTGTTTATTCTTTCTATGGTATGCCAATACCAATGTTGCATGCAGTGAATGCGAAACATAGTAGACAACGGATAAGACCTTCTTCCTTTCACAGTCTTTGGATAGAGGCTCAATCACTGCTTCAAACTGATCTCAAGGCATCACCACATCCATTCAGATCAAGAAAATCTCTTTACATTTTTTACGACGTTTGTTGTTGAATTCACGGGCGAAAAAAGTAAGTTGAGATGACATATTCAGGCCCAAGATTAAAAGTAAATTGTTGCATGAGACGGACTTGTTCGCATCTTCCTTAGGTCATTTCATATCTGTTGACATCGATAAACTTAACATGTTAAGTTTATTTCTATATTGTAACTTTGAATTATAAGAATCAGAGGATCTTAGTTATGCAATATCATTTAAATGGTTTCAAGCCAGGTAATTATCAAGTTTCTGACGAGGCTCGCAAGGCCTACCCTACCCCTCCTATCATCGATTTGCCAAGCCAGGTAGATGTCCTAATTATTGGTACAGGCCCCGCTGGTCTGACAATGGCAAGACAAATGTCAGAGTTCGATGATATCAAGACATGTATTGTAGATATGGCGCCAGGGCCGTTACTTTTTGGACGTGCCGATGGTATTTCATGTCGTACTATAGAAATCATGGAAGCTTTCAACAGCAGTGAAATGGTTGTGAAAGAGACCTACCAGTTGAAGCAAAATACTTTCTGGGAGCCAGACGCAAAGAACCCTGACAACATCAAGCGAACAGAAAAAATTGCCGACGCAAGGGCGGGGTTATCTGAATTTACACACGGTATTGTAAACCAGGCGAGATTGCATGAATTATTAATTGATGGCATGCGTAATTCGATCACCAATTTAGAACCACACTACAGTCGTGAGCTTGTCGACTTAATCATTGACGATAACTTAACTCAAGATGTTTCAGCTTATCCGATAACAGCCACTTTCAAGCGTGTTGATGAAGCGGGTAACGGCAAAATTGAAACCGTGAAGGCTCGTTATGCGGTAGGCTGTGATGGCGGTCGTAGCCGTGTTCGTAAAACGTTAGACATTACAATGCAAGGCGATTCTGCCAACAAAGCTTGGGGTGTAATGGACATATTGCTCAATACGGATTTCCCTGATATTCGTGTGAAAAGCTTTATACAATCTAAAGATCATGGTGCTGTCATGACGATTCCTCGTGAAGGTGGTTATCTTTGCCGTTTTTATGTGGAGCTAGCTCATATTGATAAAGGCAAGCGCGCTTGTGATGTGAAACTAACAGAAAAAGATTTGATCGCAACAGCCCAAAAGATCTTTCACCCTTACAAGCTTGATGTCAAAGAAGTCGCTTGGTGGTCTATTTACGAGGTTGGGCAGCGAATTGCGGAGCGCTTTGATAATCGCCCTCTTGGGTCCTCAGAGGAAATTATTCCTCGTGCTTTTGTTGCTGGGGATGCTTGCCATACTCACAGTCCAAAAGGGGGCTGGGGCCTAAATACTTCTTTACCAGATACCTTTAATCTAGGATGGAAGTTAGCGGCTGTATTGCAAGGAAAATGTGATCCTAAATTGCTTCATACCTATGAAACAGAGCGTCGTAAGGTTGCTCAGCAGTTAATTGATGCAGACCGTGAGTTGTCTAAGCTGGTGGCAACACGTCCTGCCGCGGGAGAAAGCACTGATCAAGCGCGAGTGGATACTGCCAAAATTGAAGAGTTTATGAAGCGTCAAAGCGGTTTTGTATCTGGTACATCAATTGAATACTATCCATCTTATCTTTGTACTGGCCAGAACAACCAAACTTTAGCGACAGGCTTCAAAATAGGTCAGCGTTTTCACTCTGTCGAGGCTCAACGAACGGCCGATGGCCGTGTCCAGCACCTAGGGCATCTGGTGAAAGCCGATGGTCGCTGGCGCTTGTTTGTCTTTGGTGGAGAGCAAAGCCCAACGGACACCTCTTCAGAGGTGTATAAGTTGATTGACTATCTGGCAAAAGATAATACTTCTCCTGTGTTGAAATACACGCCAGACGGAGCCGATATCGACTCAGTTATTGACACCTATGCGATCTTTCAACAACAAGATTTATCGATGCATGACCTTCCTCAGTATTTGTGGCCAGCGAAAGGCAAATATGGATTACATGACTACGAAAAAGTTTTCCAAAAGTCCGCTGAGCATGACCCTTATCAGCTAAGAGGCATAAATACAGAAAAAGGTTGCATGGTTGTGGTTCGACCAGACCAGCATGTTGCCACTATTCTTCCGTTAACAGCGCATCATGAGTTGGCTCAATTCTTTGATCATTTCATGATAGAACCAAAATAAGTGCCATTAGGCTCAGAGAGTAACGTTTTCTGAGCCTAATACCTCATCATTTATTCTTTACGCCCCATGACATAAGAAAGGATCGCACATTCGCTGCGGTCGTACTTAAGCGATAAATTGAGCCAGTTTTTGCTTCCATGCCAAGATACGCTTTCATTTCAAATTCCGTTTTAAGCTTAATGCGTTGCAGAGGCTTTTTACTTTTTCTTATCTTTAGTTGATGTGATTAAGGTTAATCACATCAAGGGCTATTTTGTCTTCGGTCAACGGCGAATACATCATGTTAGTAATGCTTCTACTGTCATAAGAAGAAGCGTAAACACTTCAGCAGTTGGCCTCTTCTCCGCCTTTTTTGCAGTGTCGCACTTGTTCTCTGAATTTAAGGGATTGCTATGAGGGATTAATTCACACTTACAAATTTTCAATATCAACTTTAACAGGCCCTCTCTCGTCGTTTCAACCCAAGCTGGCCACACGATTACATTCTATGGATTTGAAGGAGGCAATAGAAATCAAACCTAATTCAAATTAATTAGTTGATGCCATCAACTCGCTCAGAATAATTGATTGAACCACCTTACTTGAAATTGGGTAGCAGAAAAAGACCTTATCCTTACCCACTATGTTTAGGATTCACTGTGCAAAAATAATACAATCTGAGCGATCCAGCGATGAAATAGCACAATCCCCATGAAACAACCAACCTAATAGGAGACTACCTCAGCAGTTTCTGGCTACACATAATGCCCAAAAACGAGTAGAACTGAATCATACTAAAGCCAAAATCTGAGTGAAGTTTAGACATCCACTTTAATTGCTCAAATATTGAAATAGCCTAAAAAAGGAGAAAAACACAAGCTTTACCCAAAATCCTGATTAAGACTAGTTTATAGAGAACATTATCCTTTAAAATCAGTAATATAAATTAATTTCAGGAGCAGTGTTTCTAACTAAAGAGTAACCTACGACCGCTTTTGAATTGGTTGCGGGAGCAGCGTTTCTGACTAAAGAGTAACCTACGACCGTTTTTGAATTGTTTGCTTTTTGAATTGATTGCGGGAGCAACTTTACTAACTAAAGAGTAACCTACGACCGTTTTTGAATTGTTTGCTTTTTGAATTGATTGCGGGAGCAACTTTACTAACTAAAGAGTAACCTACGACCGTTTTTGAATTGGTTGCTTTTTGAATTGGTTGCTTTTTGAATTGGTTGCTTTTTGAATTAATTGCTTTTTGAATTGATTGCGGGAGCAGCTTTACTAACTAAAGAGTAACCTACGACCGTTTTTGAATTGGTTGCGGGAGCAGGATTCGAACCTACGACCTTCGGGTTATGAGCCCGACGAGCTACCAGACTGCTCCATCCCGCGACAAGTTAAACTATTGATATAGCTTACTTTTTGGTAATGTATTTCTGAATATCTGCATGACCAAATCTAATATTTTGCTACGAAAGCTGCTTTTCTTACTAAAAAGAAACCTACGACCGATTTATTAACTTGGTTGCGGGAGCAGGATTCGAACCTACGACCTTCGGGTTATGAGCCCGACGAGCTACCAGACTGCTCCATCCCGCGACAGATTAAACTATTGATTTATATAGTTTATATGCAGAAATTAAAGATAAATTTTGTGGACAAAAACTATGTTTTGGTTGCGGGAGCAGGATTCGAACCTACGACCTTCGGGTTATGAGCCCGACGAGCTACCAGACTGCTCCATCCCGCGACAAACTAAACTACTGATATAGAATAGATTTTATCTCTTAATACTGAAATTATTATGTGACCGAAACTAAATGGTTGCGGGAGCAGGATTCGAACCTACGACCTTCGGGTTATGAGCCCGACGAGCTACCAGACTGCTCCATCCCGCGACAAATTATGTTCTAATTCACTAACAATTTCGTTTTCGTTGCCCATATACAAATGATTTCAGAAGTATTTTTCTTACTAAAAAGAAAAATACTAGCATCATTTAACTTAGCTTTGGGAGCAGCTTTTCTTACAAAAAAGAAACCTACGACCATTATCTAAATTGGTTGCGGGAGCAGGATTCGAACCTACGACCTTCGGGTTATGAGCCCGACGAGCTACCAGACTGCTCCATCCCGCGACAACGAGGGCGTATTATAGGTGAGTTCAGATAGGAGTCAAGCGGTTCATAGGCGTTTATCCTTTTTATCGTAAAAAGAACAGGCTAATCCAAACCTACGGCAAAATATAGAATGCTTGTTTTAGAAGAGTCTTGATTTTAGGCTTTATCTTCCTAGACCGTGGGACATGCTCACAATCAAGCTGAATAAAGGTAGGCTCAGTTTTATTGAGGCATAACACCGCATCCAATTCATCAATAAACTGAATGAGCGCATCATTGGCATCTCTTGAATCCCATTGCACCAAAATACGAAGCATATACACTACTTCCTTTTAAACATTTATCAATCCTAGGCGCTAATGCGGATATTTCTATATCTCGGGTAGTTGTATTTTGTAATTTAGTTATTATTGACTGTAGTCATATGTAGTTAAAAGACTACTTCATTCAGAACACCTAGCTTTGGAGCCATCGCATGTTCAGTAAAAGCGAAGAATTACTAAAGAAATCAACGATACCCGATAAGGATTCCGCCTTAATAGGTAGACCAGAAGCGCTTTCTGTCTCAGGGAAGCACGCCGTCAATAATGAATCTTTCCTTAGACCATTAAAAAGCAACGAAGCTGAGGTTGTATTGGCAATGGGTTGCTTTTGGGGAGCGGAAAGAAAGTTCTGGAATACGCCTGGTGTCGTGGTTACCTCTGTAGGTTATGCCGGCGGCATTACCCCAAACCCTACTTATGAAGAAGTTTGCAGCGGACAAACGGGGCATACTGAAGCCGTAACCGTTCGCTTTGATACTAACATCACAACACTAGCCGGCATTTTAAAAGTCTTTTGGGAAAATCATGATCCAACTCAAGGCATGAGGCAAGGCAATGATATCGGTAGTCAATATCGCTCTGCCATTTATCTAAACAATGTGGACGATATAGATACTGCGGAAGCAAGCAAAGCCACGTTTCAAAAAGAACTCCTATCGGCAGGTCACGCTATGATCACAACAGAAATTGAGCCCCTAACGACTTATTATGTTGCCGAAGAATATCATCAGCAATATCTCCATAAAAACCCAGGCGGTTACTGTGGATTAGGTGGTACAGGCGTCAGCTGCCCTATTGGTTTAGGCGTTTAATACACCTAAAAAACCACAGCATTGCATCACTCATTTGCGAGATATAAAAAAACCGAATTAGATCTAATTCGGTTTTTTTGTTTCTACTAATGGCATCTAGCCATCAACATTAATACTGTACTCTTGGTCATTGAACACGACAGTCACCTGAGTCCCGCTAGAACCTAATGCTGAACCACTCCCAAAGGTTGCAACCTGATGGTCCGCATTATTAGAATCTTTAACAGAAAGACCGCTAATACCACTAGCATCCGTTGTCACACTAACTTTATCATTCAGATAGCTCTGTATGTCCGATGTTGAAGTTGGTACATCCAATAAATCGGATATATCAAGCGCATCTTCATCAATTTGGAAATCCGCTATAACAGTACTGCTATTATCGTCCTTGTCCAAAACAAACAAATCACGACCGTCACCACCAATCATTCTGTCTTGACCACCACCACCAATCAAAACATCATTGCCGGCACCGCCATATAAAGTATCATCCCCCGCGCCACCCAATAAGAAGTCGTCGCCAACACTTCCATATAAAGTATCTTCACCAGCGCCACCATCTAGACGATCCGACTCGCCCTCTACTGTATACAAATAGCCATTTCCGTATAAAATATCATCACCATCACCGCCCTCTAACCAATCAGAGCCAGCAGCACCTGCAATATTATCTTGGGCATTGAAGGACTTAATGTGATCATTACCATCTGTACCAGTGAGAAAATCATTATTACTGGTACCGGTAATAGTGTTGTCTGTACTTGACTCAAAATCCAAGAGATCAGATTCTAAGCTTCTAGATACACCTTCAAAGAAAGTTGGGGCTTCCTCAGTAGAATCAGGTTGTCCGATAGTTGCCGTCGTAGAAACTGGGGCACTAACGGAATCCCCATCTTGACTACGAACAGATACCGCCAGATCAAATTGATCTACATCACTTTTAACAGACAGTTGCAATCCTGAGATCTGCGTTTCTGACAAATCATAGTGTCCAGTAGTCTCATTTGAAGCAATAGGATTTCCATCAGCATCAAGCAAGGTTGCACCTTCCGGTAACGCACCTATTTCATAGCTAAGTGTTTCACTACCATCAGAATCATTATTAGTGCCAGTAATATCTAATGGGTACGTAATCGAATTGGTAGAAACCAAAGTACCACTAATATTAGAGACATTAACGATTTCGGTTGTCTGGGTACTTGCAACGAAGAAATCTACAGATACTTTACCTTGAGCATCCAAAGTAACTTGATAGCTATCAGTCTGGTTAGAGCTAAAACTCTCACTTTCAAAAGTACGGTTATAATCAAATGTATCTAAAGTAGAACCATTTGCTTTAATACTATAAGTATCTTTTGTATAACCAGCAGCATTATCCCAACTTCCTTGAACTTGCGTATCAAACGATAAGGTGATTACTTTACCCGCATTTTCTACACCAAAATTAAGAGTCCGGTTAACCATATCAGTTGTAACGACTGCGCTATTGATAAAATTATCACCATCCGATCCTAATTGGCTTATATTTGAGCCATTAAGTTTCGTCGTAACAACTTCAGACGCTCCTTCTCCAATATTGACAACAAGACTTGGGGTATCAGCGACTGGGTTCACTGTTAAACTCAGATTACCCTTCGCATCCGTATTAGTCGTATATGTAATATTTGGAACATCGCCAGACCAATCTTTCACTGGTTCAAAACTATAGGAGCCGTCCGTATTCACAAGAAGAACACCAACGCCAACTATCGAAATAGAAGACCCAGCTACAGATGACTGCTCACCAACACTAAAGGAAACGACAGATAAGTCAGATTCTTCATCTGAATCATTTGCTAATACGCCATTCGCAGCATCTTTGGAAATAGAAACATCTTCATTTGTAGAAGCCGAATCATCAACAATCACAGTGGCATCATCCACGCTATTAACCGTTAAGCTAACCGTTGCTGCATTTGAAACTTGGCCAGTATTATCTTCAACAGTATATTCGAAGCTGTCATTGCCATTGTAATGTTCATTTGGCGTATAGGTGACTTGGCCCGTTTCCGAATCAACAGACACTGTGCCATGCTCAGGTTGAGTAGTAATAACAACCGTCGTTGGATCAATAATACTATCTACGTCGGTATCGTTAACCAGAACATCTATAGTGATTGCGGTATCTTCATCAGTAGCAATGGCACCTTCTTTTAGACTGCTATCAAGGTCAACAAAATTATCTGTGAAATTGACTGAATCTCTAGGATCAAATACCAAGTTAGTTGTTGACTCACTGCCATCTGCTTGCAAGGTGGTTAAAATCACTGAGTCTGGAACAACTTCAGAGATCGTCATGTTCTGAACAACATAAGACCCATTACCGCCTGTTGTCGTCAATATAAAATAAGCAACAGGCTGATCTGCTGTGAAAGAATAAGTGTCTTCAAATTCACCACTTTGTCTATAGCTACCCTGAGTACTTATCTCCTCACCATCAGATGAGAAAGCTGTTATAGAGACTTCAGTTGCATGCTCACTGCCCTTATCAAAGTGCCCACCTAGGCCATCTAATGTAAATGATATTTTATTGATAGAAACATCTGTCGTATCAATATCGACTCTTAATGATTCGCTTAATATTGCATTTGAACTAAGGCCATTTCCAGTCTCATTACCAATACCATTACCTATGTGAGTATCCCCATTCCAAGCTGTTAAAATACCAGTAGAAACAGATGTAGTAACAGTAAGGTTAGACGTCCCGTCGTTGATCGTTTTAACGACCTGCCCATCATCATTTAAGACGCCCCAATCACTCACTGATGCCGTACCACTAAAGGAACCAACCTCAAAGGCAATAGCATCTTCTATTTTATCACCATCAGAAACAAAGCGAACGTCTGTATCAGAAGCGTAGGTAACACCCACAACCATATCAACCCAATCGCCGTCTGTATTTTGCACCTGTATTGTGCCAAATTCAGGCAACTCATCAAGGCGAATGCCCGTATCGTAAGTCTTGGTAGAATCATCAGTCACCACTGGCGCATCGTTTGTACCAGTAACCGTGATCGTCAAGCTCGTTATATCTGTTGCGCCTTGATCATCGGTAACAGTGACTGGGATATTAATGATCTGTTTTTGACCCTCTGCCAAGTTATCGTAAGATGACGCATCGAAACTGTAAGACCCGTCAGATTTCAACGTCAAGCCTGCAACATCAGATGTTGTGCTGAACGACAACGCTGCTCCATCCGCTAGATCGACATCGTTGGCACTTATGGTACCTGTGATAGCGCTATCTTCAGTTACATAGTCTACTTTCGCGGTAGCCGTCGGTGCATCGTTTGTACCAGTAACCGTGATGGTTAAAGTAGTTGTATCAGTCGCACCTTTATCATCAGTAACAGTGATAGGAATCTCTAATTTAAGCTCTTCACCATCCTTAAGGCTGTCATAAGAAGAAGCATCAAACGCGTAAGTTCCATTTGAATTAAGCACCAAACCAACCACGGTGGCTGTCGTACTAAATGTCAAGCTTGCAGTACTAGGAAGATCTGCATCACTTGCTGTAATGGAACCTGTAATTCTTGAATCTTCATCGACGGAATCATTTTTGGCCTCAGCGATTGGCGCTTCATTAGCCGCCAATGCTGTCGCTGTCGCTTCAGCCGATATGTTGCCCGCTGCATCCTCGATCGTTGCTTTGATCGTCGCTTCTGGTTCGATTTCTACGGTAATGCCGCTGCCAATCAAGGCGTCTGTTAAGACCACACTCACGGCGTCTGCATCACCCACTTGGTACGTCACTGTGTCGCCAGCAACCGCATCCGCTGGGATACTGATCGTTGCCGTCACTGTGCCATCTGTTCCAAGCTCCGCTGCGTTGTAAACGCCGTCTTCGTTTGTGTCGCCTGCTATCGATATCGTTGGTGCAGAAGCCAAGGTATCAACTAGAGCTGCATCTGACCCTACGCCACCTCCAGTAGAAAGAGATGCTGTTACTTTTAAGGTATCGCCTTCCGTAACGGCAATGTCAGATACAGACACAGATCCATTGGTAATATTATTTGAGTTAAGTGTAATTACTCGATCAGGCTCACCATTATTACTTTTAACAGTGATCGTATCGCCAACCTTCGCACCTATTGGTAAGCCGATAGAAACTGTCACACTGCCATCATAAGCCTCACCAGAATTTAATAATCCATCATTGTTAGTATCGCTAGCGATAGCGACGGTTGGTGTAAACAGTTCAGCAGTTGTATAGGTCACGCCATCGATTTTTACATTCTCAACATCAATCAACAGAACGACATCGCCAGTATCCGCACGAGTAATTTGTAGATTCCCATTCTCATCCACAACAAACGTCGCCTGACTAGCATCAAAGTTCTGGAAAATAACCGTATCAACACCAGCCCCACCATCAATAGTCAGACCATCATTAACATCGTCTCCAGTAATCGTAATTTGATCATTACCAGAACCAGACAAGACATAGTCGTCACCCACTTCAGTATCGACTGCAGCCGACGTTCCATGCCAATACTGCGCTGTATTGGAATCATCACTAACATTTCCAGCGGCATCCGTTTGAGTTGCTTTAAAGAACTCATTGTCATTGGCCTGAACATCAGTCAAGTTCGACACATCAGCAGTCCAATTACCATTTTCATCAACAATAATTGAAAGACCTTCAACCTCGACATACTCACCCGTTTGAGTGTTATTACCATTTCCAGATAATCCAGAGATAACATGTAAAGTGATCGACGTACCAGGTTCTCCAGTACCATGCAAAGTCACGGTTGAGTAATCAGAATTGGCAGAGTCATCAGTGATGTTCGTAATAACAGGAGCATCGATTAATGTATCCACGGTCACGTTTTGCGTGGTCGTGCTTTCATTACCCGCCACATCGACCGCTTTAATGCTCAGGGTGTTTGAGCCTTCCGCCAACGCATTCTCAATCGCAATGCTGTAATTACCATCTTCATCCGCTGTGCCAATCGCTGTTTGCGCGGTGCCCATCGCGTCTGTGTAGCTGATTGTAACGGTCGCACCCGCTTCCGTTACGCCACTAATCGCTGGTGTCGTATCATTGGTGATCGTGTCGTCGTTCGATCCACTATTAGTTTCATCCGTGATGTTCGACGTCAAGGTACTCACAGACGTATCCACTGTGAAGCCACCGTCGGTTGCGGCGCTGATCGCTGTAAAGGTGTTGCCTGCGGCGTCCGTGCCACTGACACTTGCGCTGATGGTGGTGTCCGTCAAGACAGACAAGACCGCACTTGGAATACCAATGCTGTAGGTACCACTGTCGCTCACCAATCCGGTGTAGTTCGCTGTCGTGCCATCGTTTAACGTCACCGACAAGGTCACGGTGTCGCCTTCGCTAGCGTCACCACCCACACTGCCTGTGATCGCCACGTTGCCTAATAGATCACCCACCAATTCACTGGCGTTCAAGATGCCATCACCACCAATCGCATCGATGCTGATGGTTGCACTCGCACTGGTGTCTAAGGTCACGTCCAAAATAGTAGAACTGTTGCTGTTGCCCGCCGTGTCCGTCACGGTCACGGTCAAGTCGTTACTGCCTACGTCCAGGCCACCCTCTTCGGTGGTCAAGGTCCAAACGCCCGCCACTTGCGTCGCGGTTCCCAAAGACTCGTCACCGTTAAACACTTCCACGCTGGCCGCATCGCTGTCGATATTGCCCAACGTTAAGGTCACACTCGTGTTGTTCGTTAAGTTGTCTGTGTCGCTGTCACCACTGTCGCTGGTCACCGCCAAGTCAATCGTTGGCAAGCTCACAGACACATCCACAGTGAAATCACCGTCGGTTGCGGCGCTGATCGCTGTAAAGGTGTTGCCTGCGGCGTCCGTGCCACTGACACTTGCGCTGATGGTGGTGTCCGTCAAGACAGACAAGACCGCACTTGGAATACCAATGCTGTAGGTACCACTGTCGCTCACCAATCCGGTGTAGTTCGCTGTCGTGCCATCGTTTAACGTCACCGACAAGGTCACGGTGTCGCCTTCGCTAGCGTCACCACCCACACTGCCTGTGATCGCCACGTTGCCTAATAGATCACCCACCAATTCACTGGCGTTCAAGATGCCATCACCACCAATCGCATCGATGCTGATGGTTGCACTCGCACTGGTGTCTAAGGTCACGTCCAAAATAGTAGAACTGTTGCTGTTGCCCGCCGTGTCCGTCACGGTCACGGTCAAGTCGTTACTGCCTACGTCCAGGCCACCCTCTTCGGTGGTCAAGGTCCAAACGCCCGCCACTTGCGTCGCGGTTCCCAAAGACTCGTCACCGTTAAACACTTCCACGCTGGCCGCATCGCTGTCGATATTGCCCAACGTTAAGGTCACACTCGTGTTGTTCGTTAAGTTGTCTGTGTCGCTGTCGCCACTGTCGCTGGTCACCGCCAAGTCAATCGTTGGCAAGCTCACAGACACATCCACGGTGAAATCACCGTCGGTTGCGGCGCTGATCGCTGTAAAGGTGTTGCCTGCGGCGTCCGTGCCACTGACACTTGCGCTGATACTATTGCCCTCAGCCAAGTCACTGCCAGCTACGTCGATGCTATACACCAAGTTTCCATCCACATCTTCGCTCACGGTGCCCGTATAATCGCTATTGCCGTTCACTGTTAAGGTCACGACATCGTCCACCGCTGCGTCACCACCGACACGGCCTGTGATTGTCACATTGCCTGCCGCTTCGCTCGCATTAATCACGTCATCGGACGCCACCGCGTCTATTGTGATCGTCGCCGCTGTCGTAGTGTCTAAATCTAACGTATCCGTTTTAGTTGACGTATTGCCCGCATCATCAGTTGCTACAGCGCTGACGGTAATCGTGCCGTCGGTCAGACCACTTAGATCCGCATCCGCCACACTCCAGACGCCGTCAGTTTGTGTCGCATCCACAACCACGTTGTTGGTGC